>SXIZ01000110.1 GCA_005779525.1 Methylococcaceae bacterium | reverse complement strand
AAGTCACGCGGTAAAGTCATGTACGACAATCACGTCCCCATTGAAAAGATTGCCAAAGTACTCAATCACAGTAATACCAGTTCCACACTACGCTATTTGGGGATCACACGCGAAGAGGTACTGCAAACGTATGACGATTTTGAGTTGTGAGTAACGACAATCTGACGGTATAGCAAAAGCTCTAGAGAACGGCATCAAATTTGGTGCTGCGCCGAAGCTAACAGCGGAACAGATACAACTCATGAAGCAAGACAGAGATTCCGGCATGTTGATTAGAGAACTCTGTCAAAAGTATGCCTTGTCTAAAGCAGCGTGTATCGTTTACTTGGAAGTACAGTTTAAGGGTAACAAACTAAATCATACAGTTGCGAATATAGTCTCTACTTAATCTACAGTGACTGACTTAGTTCGGCCAAAAGCTGCCCGTCAATCATACCAAGTGCCGTCATTCGCAGTCCCAGTTGCAGACATTCTATTAAATATTCTGTACATGCTAAATCACCCCATAAAATTTATGAATGCCACCATGAATAAAGATCATTTAACAGTTCTATTGGGATAGCGTAATTTGTTGCCATATTCATTTTTAAGTGGAGATACACATGAAGACGTTACCTAAATTGACAGCCCTTTGTTTTTCACTCTTGTTCGCGATTGATGCGAACGCTAAATCCAACTTCGAAGTTATCGCTGAACTCGATAGTGGGCCGGGCAATGTTACGGCAACAGAAAATGGCCGAATAATTATGAGCTTACATCAATTTTACAAACCAAAATTTAGCGTGGTTGAATATGATTACAATGGGTTGGTGCCGTTTCCGAATAAGGAATTAGCGGATGTTGATTCAAAAGCACCGTTAAAACTCGACTCCGTTTTAGGAATTCGATCAGCCAATGGCATTGTCTGGATGCTCGATAACGGAATGCGCAGTGGAGTTACACCAAAATTGGTGGGATGGGATACTAAGGCCAATAAATTGCACCAGGTCATCATGCTGCCATCGCCGATTACGCCAAAGGATGCTTTCGTTAATGATTTTGCGATTGATACTCGCCACAATCAGATATTTATCAGTGACCCGGCGGGCGGTACGAATGCTGGTTTAATTGTTGTGAATCTAAACACAGGCAAGGCAAGGCGTGTGCTAGAAGGGCATAACAGTGTGCTTCCTGAAAATGTCGATTTGATTATTGATAAGACGCCTATTCAAGTGGTTGATAAGGCAGGGAAACTAGATCGCCCACATATCGGTGTCAATCCGATTACTGAAGACTTGAACAATGAGTGGGTTTACTTTGGACCCATGCACGGGCATAGCCTGTATCGGATAAAAGCGGAAGATCTGGCGAACGAAAACCTGAGTAGTAAAGCTTTAGCCAGCAGCGTTGAACGCTATAGTGACAAGCCTATTTCGGATGGAATCACCATAGATAAGGATAATAATATCTATTTGGGCGAATTAGCTGAGAATGCCATAGGTGTTATTTCTTCGGATAGGAAGTATCGAAAGCTTGCACAATGTCCGAGGCTCTCTTGGGTGGACTCATTAAGCTTTGGCCCGAATGGAAAGTTGTATGCTGTTGTCAATCGTTTGCATCAATCGGCTACGTTGAATGGCGGCGTATTGAGCGCAAAACCGCCTTTTTATTTGCTGCGGGTGAATGCTGTGGCTCCAGGAATGTCTGGACGTTAAGCTAACTTGCAGGCCAACACTATGAATGATTTTTATACCTTTTTATACCATTGATAATAGGTGGAGACAAACATGCCCTTAGTTCGCATCTCATTGATGAAAGGAAAATCGAAGGATTTTGGACAGCAAGTAGGAGAAATCATCTATCAAGCGATGGTTGACACCATAAAGGTCCCAGTCAAAGACAATTTTCAAATTATAACTGAGCATGACAGCCACTCGCTGATCTACGATCCGACCTATCTCGATATTAATCGTACGCCTGATATTGTCGTTATCCAAATTACCTTAAATGAAGGCAGGGATGTCGCATTAAAAAAATTACTTTATCAAACGATTGCTGATCGCCTGCACGGCGGACTCGATATTAGGCGAGAAGACGTCTTTATTAGCTTGGTTGAAGTAAAAAAAGAAAATTGGTCTTTTGGGAATGGTATTGCTCAGTATGCGTAATAAGTTAAATTTCTCGAAAGCGCGTTTGGCCACGTATTCTCGCTTGATTAAAGGCGGGAAGTGAAGAGCATCACTACGGCACAGACGGAAACCTATTTTTACCTTAAAGTTGAGGCAACATGAAAAATAAGATTGCAATTGTGACAGGTGCATCATCAGGCATTGGTGAGTCCATAGCAGGGTTACTCTCAAATTCTGGATATACCGTCTACGGGACGAGTCGTAAGGTAGGGCAAACCGCCTAGCGTTCATACCAGATGATTTCTCTTGATGTAAATAGCGAGGCATCTATTGAAGCGGCTTTAAACGAAGTCATCCAAATTGAAGGGCGGATTGATTTGCTCGTTAATAACGCAGGTTTTGGCGTCGCACCCGGTGGTGCCGAAGAGAGTTCAATCGAGCAAAGCAAGCTGATGTTTGATACCAATTTTTTTGGGATTGTTCGCATGACGCGTGCTGTTGTTCCCTATATGAGAAAACAGGGTGAAGGACGAATCATCAACATCGGCTCCATCCTTGGCTTGATACCGGCGCCATATATGGCAACGTATGCCGCTACTAAGCATGCGGTAGAGGGTTTTTCAGAGTCGCTAGATCATGAATTACGAACAAGGGGCATCCGTGTATCTGTGATTGAGCCTGCTTATACCAACACACAGTTTGAAGCCAATTCTCCAGAAGTGGATGCTAAATTAGATGAATACAATATTGCACGCAAAGCACTTGCAAAATTAATGAAAGTGGCTATTGCGGCTGGTGATGATCCAAAAGTCGTGGCAGATGTTGTCTTGAAAGCGGCCAATGCCAGAAATCCTAAGCTGCGTTATACGGCTGGAAAATTGGCGTGCCGCTTGAGCTTATTTAGAAGATTGGCGCCTGCTGCGTTAGTCGATATGGGTATACGTAAAGATATGAAACTGGATGCATTAGACAGCATTGCACGTTAACCATAAAAGCCAGTCATGCCGAAAAAAATCGAGAGGGAATAATGCAAGTACTTATTTTAAAAAGATATGGCAAGTCTGATCAACGCGATAAGGTGCTTTAATCACTCAATTACTCCGACAAGGATATTTGTGATTGGTTAATCACACGGCCAATTTCAATAATTTTATCGCGTAACCATTGATGTGCTGGGTCTTTGTCGCGTAATGGATGCCAGATCATGCATAAATCATAGTCTGGCAGTTTTATAGGCACAGGAAATATTGCCAGCGGTGCGAACTTTGTAAACTGCTCGGCAATCCGATACGGAAGTGACAAAATCATATCCGTTTTGGCAACAATCAAGGGCGCAGAGAGGAAATGCGGAACGATGAGTTTAATGCGCCTTTCCAAGCCCAGTGCGGTTAATTCTTGGTCGATAATGCCAACATTGCTGCCTGTCCGTGAAATCAACATGTGCGGAATAGTCACGAATTCTTCTAAGGAAAGTGGCTTGCGTATCAACGGATGATCTTGCCTAACCACGCAAGCCATCTTGTCGCTAAATAGATATTGGCGCTGCAAATAGGTTGGCGGATTTAAGACTGATTCAAAACCCAGCACCACATCAAGGCTGCCGTTTTCCAATGCTGCAACTGGGAATGAGGTTTCGGTACGCTTGACATGCAAATCAATACCGGGAGCAATATTTTCGATTAATCCTGACAATTCGGGCATTAATAGGAATTCAATATAATCGGTAGCCGCAAGCACAAAGCGCCTCTGGCTGGTAGCCGCATGAAAAGCTAGCGGTGGCTGGATAAGCCGCTCGGTTTCTGCCAATAACGCTCTGACCGGTTCGATTAAGACTAACGCTCGTTGCGTCGGTTTCATGCCTGATGGTGTTTTCACCAGTAACGGATCATCCAGTTGCTGCCTCAACTTCTGCAAAGTATGGCTCATCGCCGATTGGGTGATGAACATCTGATCCGCTGCACGGGTAACATTCAACTCTCGCATCAGCACATCGAAAGCCACTAAAAGATTCAGGTCAAATGTTCTTAAATTAGACATTACCGCTGCATTTCAAAATTATTCGTTAAGACTAATAGTTATATGTTAGCCGATAACAAGGCTGGTATCTGTATGAATTTCTTAAATGACCTCATGAATTTTTAGCATTTCACAAAATGGCAGTGAACCTCTAATTTAGTCACAAGCGTGTAGTAGGGTTTAATTTTTACCCCCCTCTTGAGGTATTTAGACCTTATGGCACGCGAACTCTTTAAATTACTTCCATTATTTGTTTAGGAGAATCTCAATGTCAGCCAATCTTTCCACCGGAACTTTCCGGCCCTATACCGGGGAAAAGGCGCGCATCGCTCGCGCTTACGATTACCTAGTCTTAGTCTTGGCGTTATTCCTATTTATCGGTTCTTTTCACCTGCATTTTGCGCTTACCGTTGGCGATTGGGATTTCTGGGTGGACTGGAAAGATCGGCAATGGTGGCCACTGGTCACACCGCTCATCGGCATTACCTTTCCAGCGGCAGTGCAAGCGGTATTGTGGACTAATTTTAGACTACCTTTGGGCGCAACCCTCTGTGTTGCCTGTTTGTCGATAGGCACCTGGATTGCCCGTATCTTCGCTTACCATTACTGGAATTTTTTTCCGATCAACATGGTGATGCCATCAACCCTGCTGCCCAGTGCACTGTTCTTGGATGCCGTCTTGATGATAAGCAACAGCCTGACGATTACCGCGATTTTTGGCGGCTCAGCGTTCGCATTACTCTTCTACCCCAGTAACTGGCCTATTTTCGGCATGTTCCATTTGCCTGTTGAAGCGGGTAATAGCCAATTGACGGTGGCTGATATGTTTGGTTTCCAATATATCCGCACTGGGATGCCCGAATATCTTCGCATTATTGAGCGCGGCACTTTACGGACTTACGGGCAAATAGCAACACCGCTGTCGGCATTCTGCTCTGCACTGTTATGCACCCTGATGTATACCTTATGGTGGCATATTGGTAAGTGGTTTGCGACTACTCGTTACCTGAATAGAATTTAGAGAGGAATAAACGATGAAAACAACAAAAAAGAGAAATGTTGAAATTTCTGTAAAAACAATCAATTGCAATGAGGCTAAACCAAACCTGCAGAGTAGTTTACTTGATTATTTATTGCTTCTCGGAATGATTTTTTCGGTGTACATGCTCACCCTGCAACCCGCACATGCACATGGAGAAAAAAACCTGGAGCCTTATGTCCGTATGCGTACCATCCAATGGTATGACGTGCAATGGTCGAAACAAAAATTTAATGTTAACGATGAGGTGTCTGTAACAGGCAAATTCCATGTGGCAGAGGATTGGCCGATTAGCGTACCTAAACCGGATGCGGCGTTTTTGAATATTTCAACACCAGGCCCAGTCATGGTTCGCACAGAGCGTTACCTAAACGGTAAACCCTACATGAATTCAGTGGCTTTGCAACCGGGCGGAGACTATGACTTTAAGGTGGTTCTGAAAGGACGCTTGCCAGGGCGTTATCATATTCACCCATTTTTTAATCTGCTGGATGCAGGGCAAGTCATGGGGCCTGGGGTATGGTTGGACATTGGTGGTGACGAAGCTGATTTTACCAACAACATTCAAACCATTAACGGCCAAGCCATCAATATGGAAACTTATGGCCTGGCTAATGGCATTTTTTGGCACAGTTTTTGGGCATTAATCGGCACGGCATGGCTGCTCTGGTGGGTACGCCGCCCCCTATTTATTGTCCGTTACCGGATGCTGCATGCAGGCCTGGAGGAGGAGCTAGTCACTCCATTGGACAGAAATATCGGCAAAGCAATATTAGTTGGCGTTCCACTCCTGGTGTTTGTGTTTTACACCATGACGGTCAACGAATACCCGAAGGCGATTCCCTTACAAGCTTCGTTAGACCAAATTTTACCACTCTCCGCTAAAGTCAATGCCGGGGTAGTCGAGGTTGACACCGTGCGCGCTGAATATCGAGTAGCGGAAAGATCAATGAAATTAAGCTTAAAGATCAAAAATGGCAGTGATAAGGCGATTCAAATTGGTGAGTTTGCGACTGGCGGTGTGCACTTCCTCAACAAGGTGGCCCCGGTATCGCAACAACATGATGCAGAAAGTGTGGTTGCAGCGGAAGGTTTGAGTTTGGATAACCCGGCCCCAATCCAACCTGGCGAAGAACGCGCGGTATTAATGACCGCTGGCGATGCCTTGTGGGAGTCGGAGAAGCTGGACGGGCTGATAAAAGATGCCGATAGCCGAATCGGCGGCCTGATCTTTTTTTATGACACCGAGGGCGAACGCTATGTCTCTAGCGTAACCGCAGCAGTCATCCCAAAATTTAATTAAGCTAAGAGGTAACACGCATGGCCACCATTATTGAACAAGTCAAATCATTGAATGATCAAGTGAAATTTCCACCCTGGTATTTGAAGGATTTATATCGATATCTGTCGGCATTTGGCATATTGACCGCGATCTATATGGGCTTTCGCATTTATCAAGGCGCCTACGGTGTTTCAACCGGACTGGACTCTACTGAACCCGCGTTTGAAATCTACTGGATGCGGCTATTTAATTTTAATGTAACCTTTGTCACGCTCTTTGCAGGCATATCGTGGGGCTACTTATGGTTCACTCGGGACAAAAACTTAGAAAATCTTAAACCGAAGGAAGAAATACGTCGCTATTTAACCCTGACCATGTGGATCAGCGTCTACACCTTTGCTGTGTATTGGGCAGGCAGCTATTTTGCCGAACAAGATAATTCCTGGCATCAGGTCGCTATTCGCGATACCCCGTTTACGGCTAACCATATCATTGAGTTTTATTTTAACTTTCCGATGTATGTGATCCTAGGTGGTTGTGCATGGCTCTATGCCAGAACGCGTTTGCCACTCTATGCCAAAGGTATTTCATTGCCATTAACATTGGCAGTTGTTGGTCCCTTCATGATCTTGGTCAGCGTTGGTTTTAATGAGTGGGGACATACTTTTTGGTTTCGGGAAGAGTTTTTTGCTGCCCCTATCCATTATGGTTTTGTGATTGGGGTTTGGTTTGCACATGGCGTAGGCGGTATCTTGCTGCAAGGTGTGACCCGCCTGATTGAGTTGTTGGATGGGTTGGAAGAAGCCGCATAAAATGCTGAAGTGAGTCATTATTTGAACTGGGGCAGGTTTCGTGCCTGCCCTTAACTGAGTTTAGGGATGTATTAACAATTTACACTGCCAAAAGCATCATCCTTAACCTCAAGCGGGGTGAATTCAAAAAACCAGATTTATTAGCCGATACGAGGAGCGATAAAGAGATGAAACAGATGACGTTAACTAATAACCGCACAGGTATCCACTTTGCCTGGATCATCCTCGCCGTTACCTTTGCTTGTCTATTTGTCGGTTCCGCGTTACGGTCCATCCCCGGCATCATCATGTTGTCGCTGGAGAGGGAGTTTCACTGGGACAGGGACACCATCAGTGGCGCAGTTGCGGTCAACCTGTTTTTATTCGGGCTTGCAGGACCGTTCCTCGGTCGGTTGATGGATCTGTACGGGGTTAAAACCATCACTATCTTGTTAATTGTCATGGTGACCTTGGGCGCTGGCGGTAGTGTGTTAATGCAACAACCTTGGCAATTATACCTGCTCTGGGGTGTCATCATCGGCGCAGGTTCGGGTGGAACTTCGATGATCATGGGTTCTGCAGTCGTTAACCGCTGGTTCCACGAACGCCGTGGGCTGGCTTTGGGGGTATTAGGCGCTGCATTTTCATCCGGGCAATTGATATTTACGCCAGTCCTCATGACGCTTAACCTTCACGAGGGATGGCGTATTTCGACATTGTTCATTGTTATAATCTTGGGTTTGGTAGTATTGCCTTTGGTGATTTGGCTAATGGCCGATAACCCAAGTGTAAAAGGGTTGAGACCTTATGGTGCTAACGGGGACACGAATACAAACCTTCGCCCTGATCCGAACCCGATGCGTAAAGTAATGGCTAACCCGCAATTCTGGTTACTAGCCTCCAGCTTCGGCATCTGCGGCCTGACCACGTCAGGGCTGTTCCAGACCCATTTAATCCCACACGGCATAGAACATGGTTTCCCTGAAATGACGATGGCGGTTTCATTGGGTTTGATGGGCGCAACAGATGTTTTTGGCACGATCTTGTCCGGTTGGCTGTGTGACCGCTTTGGTAAACGCTGGCCTCTGGCCGTTTATTACCTACTTCGTGGGGTAACTTTGCTCGTGTTGCCTTATGTCGAATCGACGGAGCAATTAATGGCTTTTTCATTTGTATATGGGCTTAATTGGTTATCGACCATCCCTGCCACATCTGCACTCACCGCCGATTTGTTTGGCAAACAAAACGTCGGGGTGGTTTTCGGTTGGATTTGCTTTGCTCACCAGATTGGTGCTGCGATCGCATCTTATGGCGCAGGCTACCTTCATCAAATAGCGGGAAATTATACTTTGGCCTTTATCGCAGCTGGCCTATTCGCTTTTGTTGCAACCGGGCTTGTCGTATTAATTAAGGAATAGCAAAATAACTAAGAAAACTCTACTTTAAAAGAATATTTTTCTAATCGACAGTCTGCTTTCTGGAAAATTAGCATCGAGTGTTAAAAGACCAATTTGGGTCAAACGCAGTCAATCACTGCCAGCTCCTGCTGGAATAAGCTTTCTGAATTATCAGTAACTCCTGTTTTTCGGTAGTTACTACAAACTATTTCTTGTTGGAAAAGTACTAGTTTTTAGCTTTATTGAAACTGGTATCAATCTACCATGTAAATACTTATAAATTTATTGTAACGTTACGGAATAACACAACACAGAGGCATCATTTACCCAAGGCCATTTCTAGCGACTTAATTCTATCCTTCAACTTTCTATTTTCCGTAACGTCACGTTTATGTATCGCTTCTTGCTGTTTAACAGTCGCTAACAAACCATCGCGGTGACTCGTGACCGACTTTAGCTCAAGGGTTAGTATGTTGATCTGGTGCTGCAAGTCTTGTATTAGTGCAGGGTCAATTGCTGTGGGTGCGCTCTCGCGTTGACGTTGACGGTATGCTCGCATACGTTCTGCCGCTGTTTTTGCCTTTCCCGTTACTGGTCTACCTGGTTTTGGTTTGTCAGTCATAATGCAGCTT
>SXIZ01000109.1 GCA_005779525.1 Methylococcaceae bacterium | reverse complement strand
CATGCAAAAGGAATTGCCCGGCCTGCTAAACTGGGTTTTGGCAATGAGTGATGCTGAAGTTAAGGTGGTTATCGGTGGTATTAATGGCTCAATGACAGCAACGCAGCGTCAGCATTTATGCGAAACCAATAAGATTGCGGGATGGTTGGATGATTGTGTCGTGATAACCCCTGAAGCTGCTTCATATATTGGAAAATCGCTTTCAAGTATTGATGTCATTGAATCCCCTGATGCTATTCGGCGCAAACTGTACCCGAATTATCAGCATTGGTGTAATGAAAGTGGTGTGCATCCAATTGCGTTACAACGATTCACAGAAAATTTACTGGATGTATGCGAGCAGCTAAAAATAAGCGCATCAGAATTGCCACGCACAAAACACGGAAAGCAGATCAAAGGTATATCTATTCGTAAGGATGACGACTCAGGGGTTCCAACTCCAGTCACTAAAAAATTGCTTGGTGCTGAAGAAATGGGTGTTGGTGCTGAAGTGGTGCTGAAGCAAAGCCTTAGTAGTGTTGATGTTGCTGAAGGTGCTGAGGTAAATCAATCTGTAAAAAATGATTGTGACTTGGAGGTTTTCTAATGAATGCCTTAACGAAAATCAGAAATGCAGGATTTGAACTGACCTTGCTTAATGAAAACTCAATACAAATCATACCTTCATCAAAGTTATCAGACCAGCAACGCGAGTTCCTAAGGCAAAATAAATCCGAACTAATAGCCGACCTTCGGGCAGAAAAAGCGGTCAATGATGTTTTTCATAAAGTCGTAACGTGTTACACGCCGTTAGGTAATCCAATCGACATTATGGCGAATGATGCCGACCACGCAGAGTTTCTGCAAAAAATGAATCCATCGCTAGGCAACGCCACATGAAAGTGATCCCATCAAACCAAATCGAAGTAACCGAATTTAGCCCAACTGAATACCAAGCAATTATTCATAACTTTACATTTGCAAATCCTGAATATGCGTCCGCTTTAAAGTTTGGTAGGCACACTGGAAATCTTAGCCGTAACGTTACGTTATATTCTGAGTTAGATGATGTGCTGACCTTGCCTATTGGATCGCTTCAATTCCTGCTAGATACCTTCGAGCCTGAAGTGATTGAAGTAGGTAATTCTCACCCGGTGCAAATCAGTACCACCATTGAAACCAGACCATATCAGGAACGTGCAATTAGGCTGGCACTTGCGTCAAAGGGCGGCTTGATCGTAGCACCCACTGGCGCAGGTAAAACGACTATGGGTATTGAGCTTGCTGCACGCTTGGGTGAGCGTTGTCTTATCCTGGTGAAATCCAAAGACCTCGCACACCAATGGCAGGAGGCTATTAAGCGATTCACGGGGCTAGATTGCGGAATTATTGGAGGCGGCAAGTTTGAGGAAGGTGCGGAGTTTACCGTTGCCCTAGTCCAGAGCTTGATTAAGAACCCGGTCGATCTGGATTATGGCTTAATCATTGCCGACGAAGCGCACAACACACCAGCCTTGCAAGCGTACACGGTGCTGAATGCGCAGGCCGCAAAATACCCCGCTTTGGGTTGAGTGCCACGCCTCAGCGCCGTGATAACTTAGAATTCATGATACATGCCGCTTTAGGTCCAATTGTCGCAGAGATTGAACAGCACGAAGTTGAGGGGGCGGTTTTGCCAGTGCGAGTGATTACACGCCAAGTTGCCTTTACTGCCCAGGTCGATTCTTGGGCGGAATTTTTAACGGCTTTAGTTAATGACGAAGGTCGGAACCGCATGATTATTGAGAGCGCGGCTAAGGCATCTAGCAGGAGTGGAACCATCATTCTATGTGGGCGAGTTGGTCATTGTGAAGTTTTGGGTGTGATGGCACAGGAAGCTGGACTATCTGCCCTTGTGATACATGGGAAATTATCTAAAAAAGTGCGGGCTGAGCGCATGGCGGCGGCTCCCAATTGCCCCTTAATTATTGGCACTCTGTCGCTACTGTCTGAAGGCATAGACCTCCCGCATCTTACGAACCTTATATTTGCCGCCCCGGTATCGGCAGAGGTTAACCGCGAAAGCCCGGCAGCTACCCTGCTTAGACAGTCTATTGGTCGTTGTCGTCGTCCATATTTGGGTAAAGTGTTCGCTTGCGTGCTTGATATTGTGGACAAGCATCCGTTTGGACTTGGCGCGTTTAAAAAGCGCAATACGATATACAAGCAACAGGGCTTCGAGGTTAAATATGGTCAATAGTCGTACTAAAGGTGCTGGCGCCGAGCGTGAAGTTGCCGGGATTATCCAAGAATATGCTGGGGTAAAGTTGGTGCGCAATCTTGAGCAAACACGCAGCGGTGGGCATGATTTGATCGTGCATTCTGATGAGTCTGGTTGCGTGGCCGATGCCTTTAGAACACTGGCTATTGAATGCAAGCGCTACAGCAGCGTAACGCCCGGTTTGATTAAGCGTTGGTGGTTACAGGCAGTAGCTCAAGCAGAACCTTTGCAGTTGCACCCCGTATTGATTTACCGAGCGGATCGGCAAGACTGGCAAGCGGTAGCACCACTGAATTTAATCAATCCGAGTCTGACGAATAGCAATGGGTTTGAATATACTGCCACAATTACTATACCAGCGTTATGCCATGTAATAAGGGATGCTATCAATGATTAATTACGATGCCTACTGGCTACAGCGAAAACAGCACAAAGCCTCAGAACTACAAGAAACAGATAAGCTGCAAAAAGTAACTAACCCAACAATCAAACGTAAACCTAAATCCTCACTAAAAGAAAAAACACATGACTAAAAATATTCGCCAACAAATGAATGAGCTTATGATGAGCCCAACGCTTCAGCAACTCCACAAGCTTGCTCTATCGTGCCCTGCAGATGTAAACAACCAGGAGGAGTTACAAGCCGCATTTAGCACAACAGGCTTGCGGCTGATCAATGCCTTGGATAATGGCAGAATAACTTTTGCAGATGAAATAGATCATGCGATGTTTGTTGCCTTACTGACGGTAACCATCGACTATGTTATGGACGGCAAACTTAAAAGTAGCTTTAAGCCTGCCAGTGTAAATTAACGGCAAATTATGGAGAATGGCATGAGTACCCAAGAGCAACGCCAAAGACTAATAAAATTCAATGCTGAACAAAATATGTGCAGTAAATTGCAGGATTAAGCGAATTAAATTGGTGGTGAAGATGTAGTTACACTGAAGTTAGGGTTGTCATTTTTT
>SXIZ01000108.1 GCA_005779525.1 Methylococcaceae bacterium | reverse complement strand
GTGGAATCGCTTTGCAAAACTGACCGCGGAAGGGGATTTTCATCCTCGGCGGCAATTAAATCAGCAGCAACTCCTATCTGCGTTTGCCTGGGATGAAGCGACTTTTTTACGCAATACCGAAGGTTCGGCGATACGGCGTATTGGACATACCCGCTGGTTACGCAATATCGCTGTCGCTCTAGGGAATGCTCCTCCCAATGACAGTATTAAGCACAGTCTCCTGCAACAAAATGAGCATGAATCTGAACTGGTGCGTGAACATGTGCGTTGGGCGTTGGTAAGAAATTACAGCGATGCTGTATCCGTTTCTGCGTAACATTAAAACTTACGAATACTGCGGCTACTGAATTAATTAATCTATGTTATTTAAAGAATTTAATTAAGTGAAATGCCTTATTAAACATTGTAATTAATAATAAAATTTACATAACTATATGAAATATAGATATTAAATTTATGGTCTGTAAAATGCTTATTTCCTGAGACAACTACAATAATAATCTCAGGAGTTTCTATGCCCACCCTGCAAGTCTTTTTTACGTCTCCAAAAACTAATCAGTTAACAACTAAGCAACTGGATGACTTGCGCTAGCAACTAGCGTTTGTTCCTGTCTTTTGTGTTCGTTTCATTGGTTACCTGTATGCAACTTTACAAATTTTACCTTCCGTTACTGTCTCTGTTAATTGTGGCTTGTGCCAAAGATGCAAGTTTACTCACAGATTTACCCGCCGCTAAACATAGTCATACGGCAGCCAGTAACATGGAAAATAGCGCTGCCAAAAAAGCTATTTGTGCTGAGCCCAAAGGCCCTCCTAGTGTTAAATGTTCGGAAACGGTTACTGCGACCTTGGATCAACAAGGAAATCTATGGATTGCTTGGGTGCACAACCAGCAGATTTTCGTACAATCCTCCAGCGACAAAGGCCGCAGTTTCTCCAAACCCGTGGCGGTAAATGCCGTACCTGAGGATGTGGCCGCGCAGAACGAAAGTCGTCCGAAAATCAAACTGGATGAGCAAGGTAATATCTATCTCACCTGGGTGCTGACACTCGATAAAAAACGCAGCACGTATGTGCGTTTTAGTCGCTCCACGGATCATGGCGAGCATTTTTCTACCCCTGTGACCGTCAACGATAATCTAGAAATTATTCGGCATCGCTTTGATACCTTGGCCATTGGTAAACGCGGTGAAATTTTTATCGCCTGGTTAGATGCGCGGCATACCGAAGCTGCTAAACAAACTGGGGGCGAATTCCCTGGACTTTCGCTGTATTACACTTGGTCAGAAGATGGGGGGCAGCATTTCCATTCCAACCAAAAAATCGCGGACCATACCTGCGAATGTTGTCGATTGGATTCAGCGATCACCTCTGCCAATCTTCCAGTCATCGTTTGGCGCCACATTTTTGATGATAGTGTGCGCGATCATGCCTTAGTGAATTTTACGGCTTGGGATAAGCCAGGTGCAATCCAGCATCTTGGGCAAGAACATTGGCAAATAGATGCCTGTCCGCATCATGGACCTGCACTGTCGCTCACCGATAAAGATAGGTATCACGCCGTTTGGTTTAGTAATTCAGCCACGCAACAGGGCTTGTTTTATGCGTATGCAAACGCCACTGCGACAGCGTTTTCCACACCTATGAATTTTGCTAAACAAGGCGCTAGCCATCCACATGTGCTCGCCGTGGATGAGCATGTGGGCATTGTTTGGCAAGACTACGATGGTAAACACAATCGCGTGCTGTTTATGCGTTCACATGATGGCGGACAATCTTGGTCGAAACCCTCGGCGGTTGCCCACAGTGAGGTCATGTTTGATGAACCGTTTTTACTGCATGACGGCTTGCAATTTCTACTTTCCGGCCATGTGCCGGGTACTGAGTATCACTTAATCCCACTGGCAGATTGAACAGATGACTGTTCTTTTTGCCGCTTGCGTAGGTGGCGCACAGGATTTTTCTGTGCGCCAGGGCCATAGCCCGGGGAATTGGGGAGATGCTCTGTCTGCCTAATTCTTAAGCCGTAATGTAAACCCAGTTGTTCTAAACCATTACATATAAATCATTTAACAGGATCAAGCATGAAGACTAAAGTATTTAAACTTAGCGGTTTGCGTGCCGCTTATAAACTTCCCGCGCTGAGCTCTTTGTCGTTAGCGATTTGTATCGCAGCAAGCAGCCCAGCTTTGCAGGCTAAACCCGTGAAGAAGTCCGCAGCAAACGCTACCCGCCCAAGTACTAATAAGCAGGTTGAGCCCACAACCCCTCCTGAACATTCTGCGATACCCCGTCAGCAAAACAGAGTCGTAGGCGAGTCGCATTCAGGTGTACAACATGCTCAAACGGAAAGCCTAGAGCCTAAAGTGTTTGACGAAATGGTGGTGACAGGCGAAGTACAGCGCGACAGTCATTACACCTCTCCCTCTACGCGGGTAGATCGTTCGCATCTCGAACGTCAAAACGCGCAAACGACTGAAGAAGCCATTAAATACCAACCGAGCTTGCAAATTCGGCAGCGTTATATCGGCGATCCGAATGGGGTGCTGGGCATTCGTGGCGCGGATATGTTTTCTACCGCGAGAAATATGGTCTTCGCTGACGGTTTACCCTTACATAACCAATTACAAGCGTCATTTAATGGGGCACCGCGCTGGTCATTGGTTGGGCCGAATGAAATTGATGCGGTTGATATCGTCTATGGGCCATTTTCGGCCGAATACAGTGGTAACTCTATCGGTGGCGTGGTCAATATGAAAACGCGGATGCCAACCAAGGAAGAATATTACATGGAAGGCAGTTACTTTGTGCAGCCCTGGAAATTTCAAGGCGGTGACAGTGGAACGTTTGACGGCAATCGCCAATATTTTTCGTATGGCAATCGCTTTAAAGATTTATCGGTGTTTCTATCCTACAACCGTTTAGATGCCACCAGCCAACCGATGAGTTATTTCATTGATAATACTGGTTTGAAAAAACCTTCCGGCAAGGAAACTGCCGTCTCCGGTGCAGTACCCGTGTTAGATACTCGAGGAACACCCAGCTTAATTTACGGTGATACTGGCCCAGAACAAGTGCGCACCGATTTAGTCAAACTCAAGTTGGGTTACGATATTAAACCGGATTTGATGGCTATTTTTACCGGGGCGTATGAAGCTAGAACTCGTCAAAACGAAGAGCCGCGCAATTATCTTAATTCCGTTAAGGGGCCTTATTTTGGCGATAATTCTAATAGTACACGGGATGCAGTGGCCAATGGTTCCGCGTTTAATGTAGTTAACGGTGGTTTTGGGGCGAGCAAAGATCACCGTCAAACCATGCAATTAGGTTTTCAAGTGAAAGGTGCGCTGACTGAAAAATGGGATATCGATAGCACTGTGAGCTATCTGGATGTCTTTACTGATGATCGTAGCACTGCATTTTTTAGTATGAGCGATCCGTTAAATAATAAATCCGGCCAAGTGCAGGTGTTTGATGACTTTAATTGGAAAAACTACGATCTAAAATTAAGCACCCGCGAGTTATTTGGTATCAAGCAAATAGACTTTTTAGGTGGCTACCATTTTGACAACTATACGCTAGGTTTTAAACAGTATGCTTTGAGTGATTACGGCAGCCAAACCCGCGGTGCTGAAGCGGTCGCTAGACGTAATCAAGGAGAAACCACCACCAACGCCTTATTTGGGCAAGTGGCGTATCATTTTATTCCCCAATGGGATTTAACTTTGGGTGCGCGCTATGAATGGTGGCAGGGTGAAAATGGCTTGGCGGGGACCAACCAAATTCCTAATCGTAGCGATGAAGCGATTTCGCCCAAAGCGTCCTTGGGCTTTGAACCAGGACCTTGGAAATTTCGTTACTCGTTTGGGCGG
>SXIZ01000001.1 GCA_005779525.1 Methylococcaceae bacterium | reverse complement strand
TGAAGGCTTGCATTTATTGATGCTTAGAGGAAATGCCCACTTAGGAAGACGAGATGATGCCACTTTGGCTGGTGCTAAACCCTGTTTTGAATTTATATCAAATCTATAACAGATTGAAATATTTCATCTATTTTCTGGAAAATTATGCTGGAACCTGTTGCGTTAAAAGATTTCTTTGCCACATTTTTTACCTCTGCACTGATTATTATGGCGGGGGCCAGTTATGCATTGCTGTTTGCTTGGTCAAAATTAACTCAGAACCCGCAGCTTAAATATTTTGCCTATGCTGCCTATATTGTCCTGCTAATTGCCGTTGGATTATTAACCCAATATGCACATTTTACGGGTCATTGGCTAATTCTCTCTTGGGTAATGGTTATTGGCTATTTCTTTGCGCCCATCGCCATCTGGCATTTATGTGTACGTACCCATCCTTCTTCGACTTTAACAACAAGGAATACTAATGAATGACACCCCCCAACCCCTATGGGCCTCGGAAGCGTTTTGGAAAAAAACGGCAATCTGGGTTACCGCTGGCTCATTTATTGTCCTAGTGGTTTTGACCTTTGACTCCTTAAGCCAAACTAAAGCAGGCGGCACACGCGTCCCAGCTTATTCAGTGATAAATAAAAAAATTGATTATCAATATCAAGCGAAGCTATTTAAATCCATCCCAGTGATTGGCGAAAACGAATTTTTGTTTGGTAAAGAACTCACTGAAGAAGAAGCGTTTCAATTGGTGGATTTAGGTAAAAAAACCTCGCAAGCCAAAAATTGTATGAACTGCCATACCTTACTGGGTAATGGCGCCTATTTTGCGCCGGACTTAACCAAAGCTTGGCTTGATCAAGGCTGGTTGTCTACCCAATTACGCGAAGACGCCATGGTGAAATTTTTAATCGATCCAGAAAAAAATGCCCGCACTTTTAGCAGCAATCGCAAAATGCCAAATTTAGCGATTACCGAAGCAGAAGCTAAAGGCCTCGTCGCCTTTTTAAAATGGATGTCCAGCATTGATACCAATGGCTTCCCTTATAACTTTAAAACCATTTACGCGGAGCAATAAGCATGAGTACCAATGGATTAGAAGGCGTCATGCAATCGGGTAATCATGCCTGTGCTAAAATACGCGCCCGCTGGACTGAGTTCAGCCAATGGGTAAACTTGGACAGCAACAATTTAAGCGATGGACAAAAACTAGCGGTGAAATATTTTACCGTCGCAGTCATTTTGTTTTTTGCACAAATAGTGTTTGGCATGTTAGCCGCCACTCAGTTTATTTATCCGAGTTTTCTGTACGAAATTTTAGACTTCAACGTCAATCGCATGGTACACATCAATGCAATGGTCATTTGGATGTTATACGGATTTATCGGATGTGTGTACTGGTTGCTGGAAGACGAAAGCAAAACCGAAATTGTCGGCTTAAAACTGGGCAATATTGCGTTTTGGGTATTGACCGGCGCAGTTACCTTAGTCGTGCTGGTGTATTTGCTGGTGCAAATTGGCCCAGGTAAAACCTCCAGTTTATGGCTAATCAACGAAGGGCGTGAATATATCGAAGCACCTCGTTGGGCAGACATCGGCATTGTTGTGGTGATGTTGATTTTTTTCTACAACGTCGTTGCTACCTTTAGCAAAGGCCAATGGTCAGGTATCGCAGGCGTATTAACCCTGGACTTGGTCGCTCTGGCGGGTTTATACGTTGCAGGCATGTTCTATATGACTAACATCACCCATGATCAATATTGGTGGTGGTGGGTTATCCATCTGTGGGTGGAAGCAACTTGGGAAGTATTAGTCGGCGTGATTATGGCTTGGTCGCTGATGAAGCTGTTGGGCGTGAAACGTAAAATCGTACAAACCTGGCTGTATATCGAAGTCGCGTTAATGTTTGGCTCAGGCATTTTGGGTTTAGGTCACCATTACTTTTGGATCGGCACTCCAGAATATTGGCTGACTATCGGTGGTTTCTTCTCCGCCTTGGAACCTATTCCCTTGGTCGCAATGGTCGTGCATGCAGTGTATGACTCTGGCTCGCATGCTTTCAAAAATGGCAACCATCCGGCATTGGCTTGGATTATTGCGCATGCGTTCGGTAACTTTTTCGGTGCGGGTGTCTGGGGCTTTATGCATACCCTGCCGCAAATCAACCTTTACACCCACGGCACTCAATGGTCAGCATCACATGGTCATTTAGCGTTCTTTGGTGCTTATGCGACTATTAATATCGCATTTTTCTATTTGGCAATTCAGCATTGGCGCGGTAATGTGTGGATGAGCGGCCAAAGTGAAAATGCTTGGCGTTGGAAATGGGCCTTGGGTTTATTAAATGTCGGTGTCGTTGGCATGACCATCGCTTTGTTAATTGCCGGATACGAGCAATCGTTCATTGAACGTGCGGTAGAGGGGTCAACCTGGGCAGGTTACTTTAGCGCACAAAATCATCCATCTTTCCAATCCGCCATGATATGGCGCTGGTTTTTTGGCTTAGTAACGTTTGCAGGCTTGATTTTGTTGATTTGGGATTTACTGACGATAGGCAAAACCGAAACACGCAAGGCTCAAGAAATAATTTCAGAATAAAAGTAAAAACTAGACCAATAACGCCAATAATAAACGCATATTTACTATTGGCGTCATTTGATAAAGTTGCTCGTTAATTTCCTTAAGCCATATCAGCTGATTTTGGCATGCTGATTGGTATGGATGCGAATCAATTGGATTAGGAAATTTAAGCTGTATTTTAGATGAATGGTAATAAATTGAGTTAGAAGTTAAGCTTAACTTAACGTGCGACAGTTTCCAAACGATCAATTCCACCAGGTTACTCCTGTGACCCTGACTTGCCAGAGAAACAGGCTTGACACTTAAATTAGATCGCTCATTTGGCCCTAGCTATCCAACCATTTTAATAACATCAGGTGCAGATCTTCTATCTTCACGGGTTTAGCCAGATGATCATTCATGCCAGCTTCTAGGCAAGCTTGACGGTCTTCAGCAAAAGCGTTGCCCGTCATTGCGATGATCGGTGTAGTTGCATACGCAGTGAGTTGGCGAATGGCTTTTGTGGCATCGACACCGCTCATTTCCGGCATCTGCATGTCCATCAAAATCAGCTGGTAAGGCTTAGACTGTGCTTTTTGCCAAGCTAGCTTACCATCCTCAGCAAAATCTAGGGCCAGCCCAGTTTCCGACAACATTTCGGCCGCAAGAACTCGGTTGAGTTCATTGTCCTCAGCAATCAACACACACTTGCCAGCATGATCCCGCCTGAGTATTGCTTCCGTAGACAGCGTTTCAGCAGTACTTGCCGCGAGTTGTGCTGATGATTCAGCTACTTTACCCAGGCGGATCGTGAACCAGAAGATGCTGCCTTGCTCCGGGACAGACACGACCCCGACCGCACCGCCCATCAGTTCTGCCAGCTGTTTGGTGATTGCCAATCCTAGGCCCGTGCCGCCGTGCTTGCGGGTGATACTGTTGTCGGCCTGTTCAAATGCGGTAAAAAGGCGTGCTTGATCCTCGATGGAAATGCCTTTACCCGTATCTTCGACCTCAAAGCGCGTCAGCAGGTCGTAGTCCGTTTCCTCAACCACCGTCTTGCGCAATGTGATGCCTCCTTTATCAGTGAACTTCACGGCATTACTCAAGTAGTTGAGCAACATCTGGCTCAGTCGGGTGGGGTCACCGAATACCGGGTGAGCGGAATTTCCAACATGATTCGCAAAGAAAAGTCCCTTGGCATTAATACTATCCTTGATCAAATTCGCGACCCTATCGATTAACTCACCACAATCGAACACCACACTCTCTAGTTGCAGCTTACCGGCTTCGATTTTGGAGATGTCGAGAACATCGTTGAGGATGGAAAGCAGGTGCTCGGAAGCGTCGGTGATCTTGTCCAGTTTGTCTTTCTGGCTAGCTGTCAGGTTGTCACTTCGGGATTTCAGCAGTTCGGCATAGCCAAGCACTGCGTTCATCGGAGTACGAATTTCATGTGACATGTTGGAGAGGAAGGTACTCTTGGCAATGTTGGCGGTTTCTGCTGCGAGCTTGGCCTGGAGTAGCTCCTTGTTGATGGCGGCGAGTTCCGCCGTACGCTCGGTCACACGTTCTTCCAACTCGGCATTGATTTTGCGAATTTCGAATTCGGTACGTTTTCGCTCAGTAATATCTTGCGCAAGACCGATAACCCGATGCGGCTGGCCAGCCAGTGAATATTGGATGGTGCCGTAATCCTCCACCCATTTTATCTCGCCATCGATAATTATCCGGTATTGGGCGAAATAGGGGGTGTGGCTGACAATTGCGTGGTGCATTGCTGCTTCTCTTTTACCTTGGTCTTCAGGATGTTCAATGGACTCGAGCAAAGTTAGGGAGGGTTCACAGACGGGTAATTTTAAGATTGCAAAAATTTCGGGTGACCAATACAGCTTGTTGCTTACAAAATCGAACTCCCAAACGCCTATGCTCGCCGCTATAGTGGCCATGCGTAGCCGTTGTTCACTATCCTCAAGTTTCTGTTGCGCTGCCTTACGCTCGCTGATATCACGCACCACCGCATACAGCGCTGGTTTGCCATCCAAGACCACTGCGGATAAACGTACCTCCGCAGGAAATTCATCCCCGTTAAGCTTGCGATGCAGCCATTCAAAAGGCGTGGCATTTCCTTGAAGAGCGGCATCTACTTGTTGCTGATACAAAACCTTGGAATCGCTATCACCAGGCTGGAAAGGCGGCGAAAAATCTATTGGCCACTTGCCCAGCATGTGTTCCGGCTGCTGACAGCTAAACAACGAGAAGGCGGCTTGGTTACACTGAAAATAGCCTTGTTCATTGGAGAGCATCAGGGCGTCATGGGATGATTCAAAAAGCGTGCGGAAGCGTGCTTCGCTATCAATGAACTTCGCCTCGGTGACCTTGCGTGCGGTGATATCTTGCACAATAGCGATATGATAGGTGGGACTTTCTCCCTCAGACCATAACGGGGAAACCGTTAAGCTTACCCAAACCACCTTGCCATCCTTACGCAAATAACGTTTTTCAACCTCATATTGCGCCACCTCACCCGCGCGCAAGCGTTGGACGTTGGTGACATCGCGCATCAAATCGTCAGGATGAGTGATGGTTTGAAAGTCCAGTTGCACTATTTCCTCAATCGAATAACCGAGAATTTTGCTGTAAGCAGGATTCACCCGAACAAAATGACCAGTCAGCGTTTCAACCTGTGCAACGCCGACGGCAGCCTGCTCAAACAGTCCGCGAAAACGGGCCTCGCTTTCTTTGAGTTGAGCTTCGGTCTGCTTTCGCTCGGATAATTCCTGTGAGAGTTGTTGGGTGCGCTGCACAATCAAGGCTTCGAGTGACTCAGCTTCATGCGCTAATTTATTAATTAGGCTGCGTCTATCCTGAGCTACAAATAACGTGACCCAGGAGCTGAGAATAATGACCGAGGTAAATGCCTGTAGTAACAGGAGCGATTGGAATGCGGATTGCGTTGCGAACGGACCCTGGCCATGCGTCGTTCCCCAAATAACAATCATCATCATGAGCGCATTGAGTAAGCTACAGCTCTTCGCGCCAAAACGCAGCGCCGACCAGAGCAGCAGTGGAAGCAAAATAAAGGCTAGTGGCGCAGTAAAGAATGCCAGTTTGCCTAGAAAAACAATATAGCTGATGCCGCAAGTGATTAATAACAGCCCGAGATATTCAAATTGCCGATAGCCCTCCCACTCTTTAATTTCTAAGGATTTCCATGCAAAGAACAAAGGGGCAATAATCAATGCGCCACCCAAATCTCCGATGCCCCAATTGAGCATCACATTGTCCAAGGCTGAAAAGGGGATTAGGCCAGCGAGCCACAAGGCATAGCTGCCGAGTAAGGCGTTAAAAATACACCCCATGCCCGCGGCAGTAAAAAATGAACCGAAATTACGTATTGAAGCCAGTGGATTCTGCCCGTGCATCATTTTGGGGGCAACGTAACCTACGGTGGCGCCTTCGAGCACGTTTCCTAAGGCAAGCATCAAGTGTTTCCACTCAGGACCGGGTTCAAAAGTGGCTGAGAATAAGAACTGACTAAGAAAAATTCCCGGTAAAGCGCGAAATCCAAAAACTAACGGCAAAGAAATAACCAGTCCGCTAGGGAGCCAGAAGGGTGAAGCGGTTCCCCCTATCGTTCCGAGACCCAGACAAACTCTGGCAAATGCGCCGTAACAAATAATAGTCACGAGCCAAATCTTCAACCAATATAGCCAAGAATTAGGTTTATGAATATCCAAAACAAGTACTACCAAATACTAGTGGGCGCCAAAAGGCTTTCAGTGTCTCATGATATAACACCCAATGTCATTTATTATTGCGCACAGCATTTTGTTGGGTAAGTCCTTTGAATACACATTTACCAACGAGGCGGGTTCGTGCAGCTCGCAGAGAAAGAATTCAACCTGCTTTTCTTGCTAACATGCAACCCTAGCATTTTTAGAAAATTGAGTTATTGATTCTTAGAATATCAGTTGTCATTCCAGAGAAAATTGGAAAAAAATCACAATCATATGTTTGTGAGGGTTTAATGTGCTCAGTTGATAGGCTCGATAACTGCGATTTAATAAGTAACACTTGAAAGCAAATTCATAGCCAGTGAAAACACAACCTAGAAAAACACCGTAGTGAAGCTAGCTACAAGAATCAGCAGCAATACGCTACGATTACCGAACGGGATGCTCAGGCGGTTTTTCCCGTTCGTAAGCACGGGAAACCCTGAAAAGAAAATACACCTGGCTGTTTAGTCAATAAATAATACGGTCTGCTATTCACTTACGTACCAGCAAGAGCATTGTCCGTTATCCTCGAAGAGTTAACTAGCATTGTATTTTTACGTATTTTAAATCGTAGTCATGCGGCAATATTTTGCCATTTTGATGATTAAAACTGCAATATGATTCTCTTTTAAAGTTCGCATATATGGAAAATATATGTTATTTATAAATATTTCATTGTTGGCATGTTTTTCGCTTTGCTCAAACTAAAATTACATTAAAGGTTGCTAGTTGTTTTAAGCAGCCAAGTTGAGCTTGCCATTATGAAAACATTCATTTATCTTATTATTTTTTTGATCGGTCTGGTAGCAGGTCTAAATTCCTTAAACGATACTATGTTCAAAGTAAAACATGCGATTGATTTACGAAATTCTCAAATGGAAATTATCATTAGTCAAAATTAATTTTAGCTATAAATATCGAAAATATTGAACTTAGCAAAGAATATGGGGAGATAGACAGAAGGTAGTCAATTCGATTTCGTGGTGGTCTATGCATTTATAAACGTCAAACAGACTGTAGAGCTATCCCTAAAGATTTTAGCGACAATGAATCACTGCTTGAAGATTAGTTGCTTGATTTTAAAGGTTTTAAATCTTTTAATAACATTAGAGCTTTTAGAATGATAAGCAAAACTTTAAAAGTGCTTTTGGTTGATGATTTTGAGCCCATGCGCAAGATTATAGTCGATCAACTGAAAAATATGGGTGTTCACCAGGTCACGCAAGCCGCATCAGGGGATGAGGCGTTACATTTATTACTGCGTAATTCTTTCGACATTGTGCTGTCCAATTGGAAAATGCCAAAAATGTCAGGGCTTGAATTACTTAAAGCGGTGCGCGCAGATCCAAAGCTTAATCATTTACCACTGATAATCATTACCTCTGAATCGAATCGGAATAATATCATTGAAGCGATTACCTATGATGTGACGGATATACTCGTTAAACCCTACTCCGCAAAGCTGTTGTCAGAAAAGGTTGAAAGGGCTATGCAATGGAAGCCTAGTAAAATTTCTAAACATCGTTTATCAGGTGGTCTAGTACCCACTTCTTCCAAGCATCAATCAAGTACTCCAGCAACGGAAGAAAATCGCCCGAACATTTTGATTGTTGATGATATTCCAAGTAATCTGCATTTACTTTCTGAACTGTTTAAAAATGATTATCAAATTCGTATAGCGACCAATGGTGAGACAGTTTTAAAAATATGTGCGGCTAAAAATGTACCGGATTTGATTCTTCTAGATATCATGATGCCAGGGATGGATGGGTTTGAAGTAGCAAAACGTTTGCGCCAACAGGCTAATTCTGAAAATATTCCGATTATTTTTATTACCGCATTATCTGATGTAGATGCTCGAATGCAAGGTTTTGAATTGGGTGCAGTGGATTTTGTCTCCAAACCGATTAATCCTAATGAATTAAAACAACGCATCATAAACTTTTTACGTTACGTCGAGTTGCAGAAAAACTTACAGGCTTATGTCGATGAAATGCTAGCAAGCTCAAGAGTGCATGAAGATGTGGAACAGATTACTCGCCATGATTTAAAAAGCCATTTAGTCGGTGTTATCTCGCTGTTGCACTCTTTGGAAGCAGATGACACGCTAAGCCCCAAGCAAATGGAGCACCTTCGTATCGTAGAAGAAACGACGCTTAGGGTAATCAACATGATCGATTTCTCAACCGAGCTATATCAAATTGAGTCGGGAGAATTCCAGCTTGATACCAAGCCAGTCAAGATTGGCGATATTTTGCGGTGTATTGTAGAGCTTACGCGTAAACTTTTTCACGAGAAACATTTGGTTATTTTATTGGAAGCCGATATTTCATCAGTTGGGGAGCAGATACCGCATATTCTCGGAGATGCAATGCTTTGTTACTCATTGTTCCATAATTTGATTATCAATGCCTGCGAAGCGGCGCCCGAAAAATCCAAGATATTGATTTCGATGAAAGATGAATACCCATTAAAAATTATTATTCAAAATAAAGGTGTCGTACATAATGAGATTCGTAAAAAATTCTTCGATAAGTTTGTAACCTATGGCAAACCGGGGAGAGCGGGATTGGGTACGTATTCCGCAAAACTATTGACTGAAGCACAGAACGGTAAAATCGAACTTGAAATTTCGGATGAACACAATCAAACCACCATAAACGTTTTTTTACCGAGACTACTGCAATAAATATATCAAATACTTAAAAACTTCTGGTCCTTAGCGCGGGGTATGGCGTTAATTTCAGAGTTTAGTACGGTGCTAGCTTGCCCATAGATACTGTTACAGTTTTTTCAAATGTTAATGGAATTTTTCTTAATAAAGTTACAATATGCCTCGTAGTTAAAGTGATATAAATTAATTTTGCATTACATGCGTTTTTTATATTTGCAGATGTGCAATTTTGATTCATTTACATGGTTTATCCATGGGTTTTACAAGTTAAACCTTATTCATTTCATACCTTTAGCTCTCTATACGGACAACGTAATGACTATCCGTATTGTCAATATTGGTTAATGAGTCACGATTGGTTGCATGTGTGACGTTTTCATTACTAACCTCATGTAATTAAAAATATTAATCTAAAACAACATGAGGACTTGATTGTGCTTAAATCTTTTTCAAACCTTAGATATCTTTTTGGCATTGCAACGTTATCTATCCTTAGCAGCCAAGTATATTCAGCTACAACTTTCTCAACCACGGGGCACCTAGCCTTAGATAGCTGCAATTACAATGTGACAGGAACAGCAATAATAGACATATCAATTCAAAAATTAACAGCAACTGTCAATTATGATCACAGCACAACATTGGCTTCTGGGCCAAGTAGTTGTGGCAAGGGGTTTAATCAAAAAGTAGACAAATCTATCCCTATAAAAATTCAAAATAATACATTTTCTGGAGAGTTGCTTGAAAACTATCCAACAGGTCCATCAACTGGATCCATCACCTATGCTTTGTCCGGTAAGATTTCAACTACTAACGGCACCTCTAAATTTACAGGTTCATTTAGCAGAACTGACCAGTTTAGTGGGACACCAAACTTATCTGCTATAGAAAGTGGTCCCTTTGAATTAGATGTCAAAGCTCAGGAACAAGTACAAGTATTAAACATTACGGCTACCACGGAATCTGGACCAGCACCTTTGAAAGTGACACTAGACGCGTCATCCTCAGTAACAACTGCAAATTCAGTATTCACGTGGAAAAGTTCAGATGGTCAAACAGCTACCGGCGTGACGGCTACATTTAATTACTCTAAGCCCGGAACCTATGACGTGACGTTGAGCGTGACAGATGAAAAAGGCGTGAGTACAAGCCAGTCCAAGAAAATTGTGGTTTCTCCGGCGCCATCAATCAGCTTCACTGCCACCCCAGAATCAGGAACAGTACCTTTAAAAGTAACGCTGGATTCAGCAGCATCAGTCACCCCTGCAAATTCAACATTTACCTGGAAAAGTTCAGACGGTCAAACCGCTTCAGGCGGAACAGCATCTTTTAACTATACTCAATCTGGCGTGTATGAAGTGACGTTGCAAATAACTGATAGTAAAGGGGTAGCATTAACACAGACTAAAAAAATAATTGTTGCGCCGAAACCAAGTTTAGCTTCTGCAAGTTTCAACACCATAAACAATACTCCAGAACAAGCATTACCTGTTCTGGTCAATGATGTATCCGTACAACAAAGCTTCACCTCGCCAAGCGATGTTGATTGGTATGAATTTTATGCGAAAGCAGGAGCTAAAATTACCATAGAGATACCTGGAGAGAGTATTGGTGCAAATATTAATCCCTCGTTGTCTTTAGTGGATAACAAAAATAATCCTTTATCCAGTGATATCAAGCAGAGTACTAAAGGCTCAAGTGTTAGGATTGCAGTGACTACACCTTATACGGGGATATTCCGTATCAAAATAACTAACAATCCACCTTCTGCAAAAATTAACGCCCCAGGTGCTAATGAATATCAATTACGCGTTTTTTTAACAGACGCACCTCAGCAAGCTATTGTAAAAGGTAGCGTGATTAATGGCTGTAATTCCCAAGGTATTGGTAATGCCGAAGTGAGTGCGTTATTAAATACTACCGTGAGCGATTCAACCTTAACATACAAAACTGGTGAATATGGGCTAACACTCAACACTGGAAGCTATACACTCAAAAGCGTATTCGATAAATTTAATTCTGCTGAACACGCTATCAATATACTAGAGACAACTACTAATAATATTGTCACTTTTAATCAGACACCAACCACAGGATGTCAAAATAATATTGCAGCAGAAATTGATCCAATAGTACAACAACAGCAAGCAGTTGCAGTCTTCGACGCCAGTACAGGATTACTGATTATTCGTGATATTTGGTTTGGTGATTATGTGTATTATGTGGAATTACAGATGATAAGCGAATTGAAATTCCGCTTAATTAATTCTGTTCAGTTACCTGGCACTATACACGTAGTACCTGGAGTTTACGGGTCTATACCCTTGATTGCAGAGTTACCCACAGTATTTGCCTTTGGAAAAACGTGGAAAGTCCAACTGAAAAACCAAGGTGATTGGATGTTTACGGTTGAGAAAGCAGAATAACTACAAAATCAGGTCGAGGTTGAATTTTGCGATCTGATTTATTGAGGGGTATTGAGAGCGTCCAGAAACGTGCACACCTGGTATTCGAGCGGGTTGATTTTAGGTTTAGCCAGCTCGAAACCTATGCATAAATCAGATGGATAGCGAACGCTCAAATATTTTTTAACGGCTATTGATATGATAATTCTGTTGTTAGAACTGTCCGGCTGTCTTAAGTCTTTTCGATGCTCGGAGGATAGGGTGAGTTTGGCTCCACAATCCCTCCGATTGTGGTAAATAGCGCTATTGGTGAAACATCTTGACAATCAAGAACTGCTGGACGAAACTTACTGCTAAACGTTGTTCAGTTTTGTCATTATCGTGCTTTACGAACCATAGAATTTGTCTGATAGAAGGTCGATTTTTTATGAAAGATTTCTTTCATTTGTTGAGGTGGCTCAGTTTTTTTAT
Organism: Methylococcaceae bacterium; assembly: GCA_005779525.1. GTDB lineage: Bacteria > Pseudomonadota > Gammaproteobacteria > Methylococcales > Methylomonadaceae > SXIZ01. The sequence continues at coordinate 13,279 of SXIZ01000001.1, read as the reverse complement.
GCACGATTCGGTTAAATGGATAGCAGTGTAATAGTATGAAGCAACCCCAGAACCAGAAGTAATTATGTCATCGACTGGAAATATTGAGCATTCATTTAACGATTTAGATCAGCTAGCAGCTTGCGACAGAATTGATCCGCGCTTTCCGGCAGCAATATTGCCACATGGGCAGTTGTTTGTACTTAAAGCTGGCAAAACGAGTGTGGTTGCTGCCAGTGAGAACGTGGAGACTGAATTCAACGTCAAGCTTGATAATCTCTTCAATCATGGACTCCCTCTGATATTTGGTCAAGATCTCCTTGAGGCGGTAGTTGTTGATGTGCTGCCTAAAACAAAGCATCTTGGTCGTTTTAGGGCGCGCAGAAATGAGGCTTGGTACGAAATGTTTGCCCACGACCTTGAGCAGTGGCGCATATTAGAAATTGAGCTATGTGAACCCAGAAACTCTGCTTCTCTAAGCGAGGTAGATCGCGAGATAAATTTGATCAACAGTTTTGGTGATTACGTTGAGAATCTAAAATCTGCATCGACCCCCCTTGGATCAGCAGAATCTGCGCTTAAGCCTATTCAGAAGCTGACGGGTTATGACACGGTGCTCTATCTGGATTTTTTGCATGACGGATCTTTCCAAGTGACTGCAGAAGAATCGAACGGAAATTTTCCGAGTTTTCTGGATAAGCGTTTTCCAAAGTCGGATATTCCTGAAGCTGCGCGCCGTAACATGTTAACGGTGTCCATGGTCTACTTGCCCGATGTTACTTACACTCCCATTCCATTACGCACGTCATTACAAGGTCTTGATCTAGCAGCGCTAGATCTTGGTCGAGCCAATTTGCGAAGCCCTTCGCAAGTGTGCAATCGTTTTTATCTTAACGTAGGCATTCAAGGGAAGCTGGTCATCCCGCTCATTGAAAATGGCCTGCAGTACGCCAGCATCATTTGTTGGAACACTTCTCCCCGTGCCATTTCCTTCACGAATCGACACTTAGCGCTGGTTTTGGCTGAGTTAGCGGGTAAATTTGTCAGAGAGAAAGCGCGCGCAGAAGAACAACGTCAGATGCTGAATGCGAGTAAAGTGATTAATGAATTTCTTGAGGCGCTTAGTCAAAAATCTGATTTTGACGCTGGTTTGAAACCTCTACCCGAGCTACTGTTGAATATTCTTGATGCTTGTGGCTGCGCGGTCTGGTCTGATGAAGAAACTTTCTGTGCTGGGATTGTGCCGTCCCGCGAAACGCTAGCGCAGTTGGCCGATATGCTACAAACCCGAAATGGCTGCTTGAGCATTTGCGATTCCAGTTGCGCAAAAGAAAGCTGCCATATCAGCCACAGTGAGCCCATATTACTGAAGCAATTATCAGATAAAAATGCCCAACGTCTTGTCGGCGTCATAATCATGCCGCTTTTACTGACGGGCCAATATCTGGCGTTGTTCAGGCAGGAATGGGAGACGGAAGTGAAATGGGCTGGTAATCCAGCAAAGCCGATAGACATCGATTACACCACTGGTGAACGCCGACTCACCGCACGCGGATCATTTGAGACATGGCGACAAACGGTCAAAGGCCAGTCGCGGCCTTGGTCGTCCTCGGAAATCGATATCTTTCAGAATTTGCGTAGTCGGCTTGTGATGGTTCAAGCAAGGCATCTTGCCGAACAAGCAAGCTGGAACAAATCGCGATTTCTTGCCGATGTCAGCCATGAAATTCGCTCCCCGCTTAATGCTATTGCTGGAATTACGCGTTTACTGACCATGAGTGTGGCTGAAGAACCTAAACGGATGCACATCAGAAAACTTGATTTGGCGGTTGATTACATGCTGACCATCGTCAATGGGGTACTCGATCTTTCAAAGATTGAAGCTGGCAAGATGACCTTGGAAGACATTGATTTCTCATTGACGGCACTTGTGGAAAGTGCGGTGAATATCGTGGAGGAGAAAGCGCGAGAAAAAGGCATCGAACTGGTCATTAAATTTAATGCAGTACCGGATCGTCTGCGTGGCGACCCAACCAGACTGACTCAGATGTTGATTAACTATCTGGTGAATGCCGTGAAGTTTACAATTCATGGCAGGGTAACCGTCTTAATTGATGTAGAAAAATCAGAAGATGACTGGATATTCACTCGCTTTCGTGTGATTGATACTGGGGTGGGTATGACCTCTGCAGAGCTTGAGCGCCTATTTGCAGTCTTTACACAGGCAAATGATCAAATAGCTAGAGCTCATGGCGGCACGGGTCTTGGCTTGGTGATCACTCGCCGTTTGGCTCGGATGATGGGCGGCGATGCGGGGGTGAGCAGCACTCAGGGAGAGGGCAGTACCTTCTGGTTTACATGTTGGCTTGGAGTCAGCTCCGAGGCGCGATCACCCGAAGTCATGCCCCATGATATGGCCGAGAACCCTTTATCATCGTTGCAAAAACTGGCAATAGGAAAACGCATATTATTGGTAGACGATGAAGAGTTTAACCAGATTTTTGGCATTGAAATTCTAGGCCTAGCCGGGCTTGAAGTCGTTACGGCTAGCAGTGCTGAGGATGCCATTGAGGTATTGTCGCAACAACATATTGACCTTGTCCTGACGGATATGAATTTACCAGGGATGAGTGGTCTTGAGGCAACGCGCGTCATTCGTGCAAACTCAACCTTAAGCACACTTCCTATTGTTGCTTTAACGGGCGATGTCGTTGAAACAATCCTCACAGACTGTCTTGCAGCAGGCATGAATGATGTCCTTATCAAACCAATCAAGCCCGATATCCTCTATAAAACGGTGCTCAAATGTCTAATAAAGTAAATGACAGATCTGTCGACTCTGACGGATCTCAAAATAAAGCAGCTGAACATGCAGTGAGTCAATTGTTGCGCAACAATCTGCGGGAAGCGACGGCAAATGCGCATCGTGCTCTAGACCACCATCCGATACTCTCACCCTTGCTGCGTTCGCCATTGAGCACTGAAGCTTATATTCTCGCTTTACGTGCACTCCATGGTCCACAATCTGCTTTAGAAACCATGTTATATGGATTTGCACCTAGAGAGGCTTTTCCTGGACGTGCAGCTGATTTGGAAAGGGATCTTGCTCGACTCGATGTAAAGCCTTATCCCGTCCTAGTAACTGTTCCTAGAGCTACCGATTACGCGACTAAAATGGGTGCCATGTATGTCATAGAAGGTTCCAATTTGGGCGGTCAGGTAATTGCACGGCAACTCGCTCAAACCTTATCTCCTGAATTGCCAAGAGATTTCTTTGGCCGCGCCGAAGGCTACGCTCGCTGGGAGCGATTCTGGGAATTTGCTATGCAATACCTTGCGGAAGACAACATTGCCAAAGCCTCTGAGATGGCCGTTGACGTATTCGACTTTTATCGTGCGCATTTGAATTCAGTTTTACAACATACGCCTATCCCTGATTAGCCGCCACAGTTTAGATATTCTTCCAGTCTAAAAGGTGCTCGGTAATTTTTCATCCACGCCGATATCAGAAGCATTGACGATACCTGTATTGCCATCTGTCTGACCCAAATCCTTCAACGTCTGTAATGCAAAGGTATAGTTGCCGAGATACTTTAACGTTACTCGGAAATAATGATCCTGTACGCGAATTTTTGACAGCAGCAAAAGGTTAGTCGCTTCATCAAAGTGAGCGCTCGCATCTACTGCTTGGTTTACTTTTAGTATTGTTTTAAGCACATAAAATTCGCCTGAAGGCTCTAACGTAGCTTGATAGTGTTCGCCAAAAGCTGTCGCATCCCGTATGTTTACTTTGCCAGTCTGTAAATCATAGGTAATATTGTCATTAGCTATTGAAGTTGCGGCGCCATTTTGGGTTAAAGTCACAGTGTTTATTGGCACACTACTACGATTCTTCTGATCACGGGCATGAAAAGTAATAAAGTAATCGCCGATGGCGTCAAACTTTGCATACTCTCCGGTACACCAATATTGTCCACTCCCCTGATCGGTACAATTTAAATCCACACTGGGCAAATCGGTTACGGGTTCACTGGGGGAAGTTTGCTTGATATCTGGACGACTAATAATTGTCCACCCCTGACTTAATGGCGCCAGACTGGACACCTGCATACCTAACATGATTTTGGTCTGACCGTTTAAATTTCCTGATAATGTTAACGGCATGACTTGCGGCTCATCCGCAGCGAGTTTTTTGCACTTGCCCAAACAGTAAGCGCCTAAACTATTGAAATCATCCGCATTAAATAATCCATCACCATTCGCATCCAGTTGCGCATCTTGGCGCTGCGGCTTATTATTCACGAAGACAGTTTCACTGCTCATCGCTTGTCGGGCACGTTTGAAGGCATTTTGCAAATTACTGCCACTGTGTATGCCGTACCAAAAATGATAAGAAAATGCGGTAATCCCTTCATTGCTGATAATTGCTGGTTGCTCCTGGTTGGCACTGGCGATAAGAACATGTTTGCTTTTTTCCAGTTCTGGAAAAAAACTCCCTGATTGACAAGCTTCGATAATCACCGTAATTTTCCCAGAAACTTTGGGCTCCAGCGTATCCAACATCAGCTTGAGATCTTTGCTGTTTAATATTTCTTTCTGATTAATTCTAAAGGTTTTATCACCGCCATGATCATTCAGATAAATAATCACATTATCTGCGTTCGCTGCCCAATCCGTAATGGCGAGTTTTAAACTCTGAAAGCTGCCGACTTGTAAATCGTCATAGTGACCGTCTTCATCTAAATCATTTTGCGTATTACCTGAGGTGAGATAGAGAATATCTGCTTTCGCAATATCTTGGGCGCGTAGCGCAAAATAGGCATTATTGCTTAATAATTCCGTGGATTCCCAAATTGGGTTTTCATAGTTATCTGTAGAAGGTCCACCACCAGCAAGAATGATGGCTTTATACGTTGAATGAGTAGTTGGGGCTTTTCTAACGAATTTCTGCACGCGATTATTCGCTAGCTCACTAATATAGACGGTATTTTCATCCGCTAAGGCCACGTTATACGGTTGACCTAATTGCCCGGGCTGGGTGCCAGCTTCACCCACAATTTCTACTAAAGTGCCATCGCGCTTAAATACTTGTATGCGGTTATTCAATGCGTCAGCAACATAGAGTAGTCCTGATGGCGATAATGCTAAGCCATGCGGATGACTAAATTGCCCTGGTGCTGCGCCATCTTCTCCCCACTCGCGTATGTATGTACCTTGCATATCGAATACCTGAACACGATGATTATCATGGTCGGCTACGTAGATTAAACCCTCGGCATCCATAACAATACCATCCGGCTTTTTCAGTTCACCTTTATCGCCACCGAATTTACCCCAAGTACGAATAAATTTACCGTCAAGTGAAAACACAGAAATGCGGTTATTGATAAGTTCTGTAATATACACATTGCCATCATTTCCAACAGTAAAGTTACCAGGGCCTCCCAGTTGTCCCGGATTACTGCCTGAAATTCCCCACTGTTTCACATAATTCCCCTGCAAATCGAGTACTTGGATACGATTATTTCCAGTATCCGCAACCAGCACTTGGCCCTGAGTAGTCACATGCACATGATTCGGTCTAACAAATTGTCCTGGTTGGGTACCAAATGACCCGAAACTGCGTAGCCATGCGCCAGATGCCGAAAACACTTGAATTCTGTGGTTTTGTTGGTCGGCAACATATACTTCGCCTTGAGGACTGAGAGAAAGTTTGGGTGAGGCAAACTCACCGACATCTTTACCTTGACTTTGCCATCCCCCTAAATACTTACCTTGTAGATCGAATTGTTGAAATCGATTATTACTGGTATCAGCCACATACATACGCTGATTAACAGTGTCAATCGCCAAACCATAGGGAGTCCATAAATCTGGACCAGTAAAACCAAATTTACCCCAACTACGTAGCCAGTGACCTTGACTGTCAAATACCTGTATGCGGTTGTTACCATATTCTGTAACGTAAACTTGCCCGTTTCCATCGGCTGCAATGTATTCAGGGCTATCAAACTCGCCATCCGCCGAACCTTTTTTGCCCCAGCTGAATTTAAACTTGCCTTGTGCATTAAATACTGAAATTCTATGATTTTCTGCACCCTCCACCACATAGATATCCCCATTGGGGTGAAGCATAATCCCTAGTGGATTATTCAGTTGGCCTGGCGCATTGCCAAGAGTGCCAAAGCTAAAAATCCATTGCCCCAAGGCTGAAAACACTTGAATACGGTGATTGCGTGTATCACTGACGTATAGTTGCCCTTGGGAATCCAGCGCCAGTGCGTTAGGGTGATTAAATTGCCCATTCGCATTACCAAAGCTACCCAAAGAAGCTAAATACTTGCCCTCGGAATTGAATATTTGAATCCGGTTATTCGCGGCATCTGCGATTAATACCTCTCCCGTTTTAGCCAAGGCAATGCCAACTGGCGTATTAAACTCGCCATTCTCTGAACCTCGCCGACCCCAAGATCGTAATAATTCGCCTTGAGCAGATAACATTTTGACGCGATTACTTTGGCTGTCAGTGACATAGAAGAATCCTTTTGCGTCGCGCGCCACACCTAGCGGAAAATTAAAGTAACGACCACTTTGCGTAATCTGCGGCCATATCAAGTCTGGCTTAAAATTACTTTGAAAATCCACGGCAGCAATTTCTGCCACATGAAATTGCAGTGCAGCAAATAAGGTTGCAAGCACAAGAACTTTGGGTTTAATGACGAACATAAACATACCCTGGAAAAAACTAAAAAAATCACCTACTAAGGTAGATGGGTAAGTGTTTCTAGCCCCCCAGCGTATGCATCAATACCAACATAATCGAGTGCTGTGGTTTCTCTCAAGTTGATTTTTAGTATCAACAACATTTGCGCTTATTTCTTCAACAATTCGTTTCATAGTGACTAAAAATCGCAAATTAAGTAAGCCGCGGTTTAGAAGTGCCTCAGGGTTTGAAGAAATTTATGCGTAATTAAATTAGCTAAATTGAATTATAGAGTTGTTCGAGATAGTCGTGATATTTTGCTTAGGGCGATAAGTTTTGTAATTACTTAGGAACCTCTGATGAATAGCCAGCAGCGAAAAAATTTACTATCACCCCAGTTTTCGAAAAACCACGTTTGGTACCTTACCATCAATTCAGTTTTGTGCATGCCGAATATGCCAACCTGGGCAATGTCGCATGGATCAAATTGCTTGAAATTACTCTGATCGAGGCAAACGTGATGTTACTCTACTTCTAGGACATTGGGTACATAATCGCCACGCTGTAAAATAGCAATACACGCACTCACTACCGTGGGATCGAGTTTGCTGGGGGCCATTAAGGTAATTTCATCCATGGCTTTAGCGATACCTAATGCTGGGCGGTAGGGTCTGTCTGAAGACATGGATTCCACAATATCTGCAACCGTGAGAATTCTGGCTTCCAGTAAAATTTGCCCATCACGCAACTGGCGGGGATATCCGGAGCCATCAAGTAACTCATGATGTTGATAACATAATTCTGCTATCGGCCACGGAAAATCGATATTTTTTAATATTTGGTAGGCAGTTTCTGGATGCTGTTTAATTAACGCAAATTCCACAGCATTGAGTCTACTTGGCTTAGTTAAGATTTCAGCCGGGATTTGGATTTTGCCTAAGTCATGTACGATGCCACTCAGATACAGCGCTTGTAATTGCTGAGGGTTAAGTTGCATTTCTTGCCCAATCTTTACTGCAAGTTCAGCGACACGGGTTTGATGGCCTGCGGTATAAGGATCGCGTTGTTCCAGCACGCCTGCAATCGCCGCCAGCGAGTCTTCGAGTACGCGTTCTATCTTTTGGGTTTGTTGCGTAGCTTCTAAAATAGCTACTTGATAGGCTTGTTGTAAGCGTCGGGTTTGTATGCCATACACTAAATTTTCGGCAAGTTCGCAGATTAAACTGTGCTCACTTGCCTGCAAACCCGTGGGCGAGTCTACATACACGACCAATAGCCCAAAAATCTGCGTATCGGTTTTCAGGGCCACCGCTAGCGAGGTTTTTGCTGCCGCATCATCAGAGCTAAATAATAATGCGGGTTGCTGTACTTTTGGCAGCTCCTGGATCGCTAAAGGTTTTTGCGGATGTTCGGCGGCAGTATTCCAGAGCGCGACTTGCTGTGTGAGTTGCGCACTGTGCGATCCAGCGGCGGCAGTGACGGTGAGTTGCTCTACTTGGTGGGCGGGGGTTAACGCAATCCACGCCAAGGAAAACAAATTGTTGTCCGTCAGGGCGGTGCAAAAGTCTTGCAATAACACTTGTTCGGATGCAGCATGGATTTGCAGGTAATTGCAGCGTCGTAATAATTGACAAATCTCTGGGCTATAGGTAATGGGGGCTATATCTTCGGGTAAAACTTGACCATTTGGACATGGGTCTAGGGTTGAATGCGTATAGGCCGTTTCTGCATTCATGAGCTTTGCTGGGTGGCGGCGGTGAATAATTGCGTTCCAGAGGTGCGCAGTAGTTGTAGACAAATATCAGTCACTAGAGGGTCGAATTTTGTACCTTTAGCGTTTATCAGTTCTTGCATGATGTATTCCAGGTCCTGCTTACGACGAAATGGGCGATGTGAAAACATGGCTTCCACACTATCGGCAACACGAATAATTTTAGCAGACAAAATAATTTGTTCACCCGTTAAGCCTTGTGGATAACCGCTGCCATCGATGTTTTCATGATGCTGCAATACAATCTCGGCAATCGGCCAGGGGAAAATAATATCTTTAAGAATTTCGTATCCTGTTTCGGCATGCATTTTGACTAAATCAAACTCTTCTTTAGATAATTTCCGCGGACGAGTAAGAATTTCTGCTGGGATTTGAATTTGCCCGATATCATGGACCATTGCGGCTAACGCCAAGCCTTCAATAGTATGTTCATCCAAACCTAGGGCGAGTGCGATCGCCACGGATAAGTTTTTGACGCGTTGCTCATGCCCGGCGGTAATGGGATCTCGATGGGTCATCGCGGTAGAAAGTGCGCCTATCGCTTGTTCCAATGAATGGCGCAAGGCGAGGCTTTGCGCTTCCAATTGGTTTCGAGTTTTAAGCCGCTCGGTGATATCACGAATCGAGGCTAAGTAAACAGGCTCGTTATGCAGTAGTAAATATTTGGCGTTGATTTCAACAGGAATACTTAAGCCACTTTTAGGTTGATACGTGGTTTCAAAAGTCTTTTCTCCGAGTGTACGAATCTCTTGCAGGCTGCTAAATAATGTAGGGCAGTGGTCTGCCGTATCTAGACAGTTGATGTGTTTACCCACCAGTTCTTCTTTGCGATAGCCCAGCCGATCTAGGCCGACTTGATTGATTTCTAGAATACTACCGAGTTCGGACAGCAAGATAATGGTATCGTTGGTGGCATTAAAGATCACACGGTGATGTTCTTCTACTTGCTCACGCGCCTGAATCAGTCCAGAGGTATAGGCGTCATTTTGGCGACATAACTTAATGGCATTGGCTAGATTGGCCATCACGGGTTGCAACATTTGAGTGAAAGGTAAGTCATTATTAGGATGGGTAGGCGCTAATAAAATAATGACCCCACAATCTTGTATGGGTAAACGCATAAATACTTGATATTGTTGCTTACACGGGAGTTGAGCAAGCAAAGTTTGTTGTTCGGTTTTTACCACCCCGGGGCCGAACACTAATGCGCTGGGTAGTGCAATGGCTTTGCCCGTCCAGCTCATCAGATCAAAGTCGCCAATCACATTGTCAATCTTGAGCATTAAAGCTTCTTCCGAATTTGCGTCTAGTGATGGCAAATCCAGCGCGACAAAACCCACAGGAAAAGCGGTATGGTAGAGCAAGCGTTGTAAGGTTTGGGTTAACAACGGTTGTAAACTTCTGGCTCTGCCGATGATGAGCGACATTTCATACAGTATGGGTAGGATCAGCTCTTTTTGCATCGTGCTTACCAACGCATGCCGACTAGCGTGGCATTTTGAAACAAGGGATAGTCCCAACTCGCGCTGCTACCAATTTCACCTAAGGATAATGCGCCAGCAATTTGGGTAGCCGCGGTTTGTGCTTTTAACGCCTGGAGTTCGGCGATGCTATTTTCTAGGCCGGTATGTAAACGTCTACCCGCACAGTAGAATAATAAAAACTCATGCGCAGACTGCTCAGGAATAGGCTGTAAGGCCTGCGCTAGGATTTGAATGGTTTTATCTTGATCGACACTCGGTGCGTTAAGCAACGTGAGAATGGCATGCTCAGGTACCTCACCAATGCAACAGAGCGAGTCATCATCGGTTAAGGCTACTGGAATGCGCACGACTAGGGTGCCATTCGCACGAATAATACCAAAGGGGTAATGCACGCCGTATTGGTAAAAGTTCTCCCGAGTAATTTCAATATTAAATTGTTCCAAGACTAATTCTTGATACACCGTAAATGCGGGGCGCCAATCAATTTGCTGAATGCAATTGTCGGTGGTGGAGGTCGCGAATAATTGCTGTGTGGGGGCGATATAGCCATGTTCAAGCACGGCGCCGGAGTGGGGTTGTAGCAAAATGATTAAAATGCCATTGGCAATTAAGTCCTGATTATCAAACAGACAGGGGATGGACGTGAAGGTTTCGCTGCCTGCATTTGCACCAGCGTAATGAATGCGATTGCCCAATTTTAAATACAAATGATCGAGCAAACTTGCAATATTAGGCAGTAACGCATCGCAAATCATGAATAATGTGGCATCTTGCTCCGATGTTTGCAAAATAAGTTGACAGTCGTCTGCAATATTAGCTGCGGCTAATTCCGCGTCTGCGCCTCCAGTGCCGATATGGGGATATAACTTGTAAAAGGGTGTTGCATTAAAACAAAGTAAGTAAATACCACATGACTTAAAGGAGGAATCTACGACCAGTTCAGGAAACACGGCTCCTAGAAGCGGTATATCCAATTGCTTGAATACTGCTTGTAAATGAGGAATGCCTAAGCGTTCCTGCTCAGGGAGTAGTGCAAATATTGCAATTGATTGAGACTGTTTTTGCCATTGCAAGATGACCAAAGAGACTTGCTCTAAATCAATTTTTTCTAAATAGCAAAAATTTTCGATGCGCATATAGGGATGGTGAAAAAATTATTTGGAAAATTCTTCAACTTACTGACATAGAAGTAAATCCTATGCGAATCAAGTATAAATTCTAATGAAGAGTAGATTTATGTACTGATCATGCTACATACCTGCGCCTCATCAAGATTTGGATTCTGATTGTGTTGACACCAAATTAATTCTAGTCAATAAATCTTATTTTGCATTTCTAAATTGCAAATTTGCAATGGCTACTCAAAACGGAAGGACCGTTTAAGGTTTATCCCCACAGGCAACCACGACATAAAGCATTGATCGATGGCCAAATTGGTTGGGATCGTGACCACAGCGACTGCAAATCGAATAACTATTAACGCTGCTCACGCTGAGCGATGTAGTGTTTAACTTTTTCAAATGCATCTACTATCTGCTCAACTAAAACCTGACAGTTAGCGCTGTCGTCACGTTTGGCCAGCATCTCCAATTCTGCGCATAAATCACTTAAACGCACTGCTCCGACTGAACGTGAGGATGATTTTAATGAATGTGCTGTAAACTGGAGGTCTTTGGGGTCATTGGCGTTGCTGGCAGACTTAAGAGCCTGTATTTTTTCATCACCGTTTTGCACAAACAGATTGAAAAAACGCTGTAATTTTGCGGGATCGTCACCCACCATGCGCACCAACATATCTGGATCCCATTCGGCGCTGCTGGGTTTGGGGTCGCTGTCATCCGCTAACGCATTATTGTCGGTCAGTTGCGCCTGGGGTAACCATTTGTTTAAGATAGCCTGAAGCTCGGTTATGGGTGTGGGTTTGGCAAGATAGTCATCCAGCCCCATTGCCAGACAATGTTCGGATTCACCTTTCATAGCGACTGCCGTTAAGGCAATGATCGGGGTCCGCTCGCGTCCAGTTTTCGCTTCTTCACTACGAATGGCAGCGGCTAATTGATAGCCGTCCAGATGCGGCATATGCAAATCACTGAGTATGAGGGCATAGCGTTGTCTCATCCAATTGGAAAACGCTTCACGTCCATCCGCAGCGATATCTGCAAACAACCCCAAAAGTTTTAGCTGCTCATGGATAACATGCTGATTGACTTCATTATCCTCCGCTACCAGAATAAGTTGTCCCTGGTGGATGGCTTGTGCTCTGCTGATAGCTGGCTGTTTGGCAATATCCGCAGTGGGCGGCGGGAAGAAAGGTTGCAGAGCATTTGAGCGACCAATCAGTGCGGCGACTGCCTGCACAACACTACGCCGAGTTAAGAAATTACCATCCATCTGTGCCACATCGTTGGTCAGCATCCGCGCAGTTCGCCGTTTACCTCGACCAATCGCCAAATGTTGAATCACTCTAGGCTGGTCAATTGCTTGCTGATATTGACTGGCGGCGGCACGCAACTCATCGACGCAAGGTGTACCGAACAGATCGAAGACCCAGATCCACAAGGAATCCTTTGGCACGGTTAGGGCATTGATTGCAGAGATGTTCTGCAATTGTGTAATCGTAGCACCTGCATATGTGAGATGTTGGCTAATATCCTGGGTCAAGGCGGTGCTTGGTCCGATGATGAGACACGTTAATCCTGCTAGCGATAACTGTTCAAGCTGCGGTTGCTCTTCCACCACGGTAAATGGTATCTCCAGTGAAAACTCACTGCCTTGGTTTACCTGACTCTGCAGAGTAATCTTGCCTTGCATCATTTCAACCAAGCGCTGGCAAATCACCAGACCTAAACCTGTGCCACCATAGGTACGCGTAGTACTGTTATCCGCCTGTTCAAAACGCTGAAACAGGCGCATTTGTGCGTCCTCGTTGATGCCTATGCCGTTATCCTGCACGACTAAATTGATCCAAGCCACCTGATCCTGCAGATGCATTAATTCGGCGCGCACATAAACTTCCCCCTCATACGCTAGGCCGCTGGAAAATTTAATGGCATTGTTAATCAGGTTGGTTAAAATCTGCCGCAGGCGTTGGGAGTCACCCAAAATCACGTAAGGAATTTTGGGGTCGACAAAGAGTTTCAAATGCACTTTTTTATCTTGTGCCATTTTTTCCAGCATGACACAAACATTTTCCAACACGGATTCCAACAAGAATGGCTCGGGTGACAAGCACATTTTGCCCGCTTCAATTTTGGAAAAGTCGAGAATATCATTGATAATCGCCAATTGCGCGTAACCCGAATCGCGAATCACATGCGCCATTTTTAGCTGCTCGTCATTTAG
>SXIZ01000107.1 GCA_005779525.1 Methylococcaceae bacterium | reverse complement strand
TGTTGTTGTTTGAGCTCCGTTTGCACCCGTTGCAGATAGCTCCCTAGGGCGCTCTCAGTCAGCATGGAAGTCAAAGCCAACATCGCCGGGGCAATAAGCAAATCGTGGGCACCGATGCCGCCAGTTTTGATGGTGAAGGCGATTGCCGCCGCATCGGCGGTTACCCGCGTGGCGCGCAGACTATTGAGCAACATCGGAAGTTCTTGCAATTTAAGGTAAAGTTGTTCGGCAGTTGCGACGACTTGGCATTTAAAGTGCTCATGATAATGACTGGCCTGCAGCTGAAATTGTTGCAGAATCTGCGGGCGCTGTCGGCGTAATTCGTGCGCCAATTCCTTCCACCAGTCTGGCAGTGCATTTTTACTGGTTTTATCCAGCACTTGATCCGCAAGTTGAATTAATAAATGTTCTGCTAATTGGGCTAAGAGTTGCACTTCATGGCTACTATCCACAGGGTGATTACTTTTCTGAGCGAACTTTAGCAGTTGTTTAACTGGCCACACCAGTATTTTTCGGGTATGCATCAATACCGCGGCCACCCCGGGAATCTCCAATAACTCTAGCAATTCGACCAAGGCGTTTTGAAAGGTCGCATAATGATGCGGATGGTTTAAATAATCGCGTTGATAATGCTGTAAAGTGCGCTCCAATTCTTGACTACATAATGTCTGCCACTCAAGTGCGGCCAGATGTTCCACTCTAATCGGCTCCAACCAGTGCTCCCAGAAATACTGCAAATAGGCCATCTGGGTTTTGACGGGCTGATGTTGTCTGCCCTGGGTGACTAAACTGATTAACTGATTGCGGTATAAATTTGGCCAGAGCAATTCTGTAGCAGGTTTATGATAAAACAAGGGCACAACGGCAGGAAAAGCGTCTGCGCGCGCCTGTTGCCACTTCTGCTGCAAGGAAGCGGTAATTAAGGTTTCTGTGCCTTCTGCTAGCTTATTGATACAAATGAGTGTGGGTTGCTTTAACGGGGCAATAGCGCTCATCATGTCCCATACCGATTGATCAGCGTATTTTTCTTTGCTGACAACTAAGATGATGACATCAGCCAAGGCAATAGTGCGAAGCACGCCTTCTTTATATTCTGCGGCATCGATAGAGTCAAAGTCGGGCGTATCCCAGAGTACGCATGCGGGTAACACTGACGCAGTCGAAGCAATTTCAGTTAAGGCGTAGCAATCATAACGCTCGCGTGACAAGTGCTTAATAAGAACCTGCTGAAACCTCCCAAAATATTGTTGCAAGCCGTCACATTGATTTATTTTTATTTCGTGGCAAAATCCTTGAGGATGCACTGTAAATCCTGCTAATGGACTCACCTCTGCGGTATGACTGTTGAGTAAAACATTCACCAGTGAACTTTTACCCGCTTGTGTTGGGCCGATCACAGCTATTTGCACGGGTAAATCGGGATGTTGCTGAACCAATTCTTGTTTGCGCAGGAGTGCTTCAGCAAACACCAGCTGATGCACACGTTGTGGATAGAGTTTTGCGATCTGTGGATGGTGCGGATTTAACTTTAGTACCCGCTGATAACTGTATGAAAGCGTCTGGATAAATTCAAGCATAATCAATTGGCTTGGGTTTATAATAGCCCACCATTCTACTTTGTTTCATTTACGAGCGGTAAACAATCATCAAAAACAAGTAGCAAGTACCCATATTCTGCTAAAAAAAGGCAGGGGAATTGCTTGATAATAACAACGAGCCGAAATTTGAGAGGTCAATCCATGAAAATACTTGCTACACTGCTTTTAATTGTCGCCAGTCTAAGCCTAACAGCTTGTAATAATGGCACTAAAATCAATGGTCACACACAAAAGACAACGTTAAAATCAGTGCGCTTTATCAAAGAACGCTTACCTCCTGAAAAACGCATCGAGTTCGAAGTATCATTTTTTACCATGCGCGATACAATCAAAGACAATGATGAGTTTTTAAGACAAGTTGACGGTAAAACGCCAGAGGAAATCATTGAAGTAGGTAAAAAGTTGTATGCAGAACGCAAAGCCCAAGGCATGGAAGAATATAATAAATATTCCAGCTGGGAAGATATGATCACGAAATTTTCTAAGGAAAAAAGCGAACAAGGCAAAAAGAATAACGTAGATCCTAAAGATAAATCTCAAGGCAGCGTTCTGTACAAACTTTAAACTGTCTCTGTCTATGTGGGGAGCTGACTCCCCACATAGTTACCCAACCTAAAGTCGTTACGCAGAAAACGAAGAACCGCACCCACACGTCGTAGTTGCATTTGGATTGCGGATCACAAATTGTGCACCATTAATGTCTTCTTTATAATCAATTTCTGCACCAGTAAGATACTGAATACTCATTGCATCGATTAATACCTTTACCCCAGCTTTTTCGACGCAGGTATCATCTTCGTTGACCTCTTCATCAAAGGTAAACCCATATTGAAATCCTGAACATCCGCCACCCGAGACGTAAACTCGCAATTTCAAGTTATCATTGCCTTCTTCCGCTATTAATTCGCCAACTTTTGTTGCCGCATTATCGGTAAAAATTATCGCATCAGTCATATTAATAAAATTCTAAAATATTACTTAAAACCAGATTATGTCTTTACCTAGTGAATTAGTCAAGAATAGCCTCTAAGTTTACGCACATTAATTTCACTCAGGGGTACTTTGCTCGTTCCATCTATACACGATCAACTAAAAATCGCATTTCTTTCACCCACTGCAGATAATTACGATGAAAATCATGCAAATCTGACTGACCTGCAGTTTGATCAGCGTAATGTTGCAACAGCGGTAATTGCTGCGCTGCTATGCTTTTTGTATCGGGGTGTCGAATTGCAGTCAAAAAAGATGACAAACTGGTAACCACCTGTCCAGCTTTAGGCTTGGCTGCAACTTTAGCTAAACTTTCTCGCAATTGTGGCGTGTACTTAAACATATACTCGGCATAACGCAAGATAATGGCATGTTGCTCCTGCAGGGCTTGCAGTTCAAACTCAAAATCATCACGTTCTACAATCTGCTTATCTGCAAACACGATGGGCGCAGCTGCACTGATATCACATAACCAGCCTGGACGTGGCGCTAATAATTCGGCCTGAAACTGTTCTTCGCGATAAGGATAAAACGGCATAGTGCGACAACGCGCTGGTTTTTGTAGCTGAATTGCGCATAAATTATCCGCTGTTAATTCTGGGCAGGCAAAAGTTGGCGGTAAATACGCAGTCGGCACAATCAAGACTGCTAAATTTTTGGCTTTTGGCATAGCGACAACTGTACCAAAGCGAGCAACACTATTAAAATCTTTACTGCCTTCGCGCACCGGGCTCCAAACCATCGCCAAAGGAAATCGCTTAGCGTGAACCCATGCATCTTGAACGGTCAGCGGAATTTGTCCATAACAACATTTACCACAAGCCGTACACAAAAAACGATGCGTCATGCTTTAATCCAAAAGTTGCGTAGTCCCACAACATTTTTTGGCTTTTTTACCTGAGCCACAAGGGCACGGATCGTTACGCCCAACTTTAGCCACATGTCGAGTAGGCATCACCGGATTTAACTCGCCACTGACATAAAGCCATTCGCCATTTTCACGGCGAAAACTAGCAAGTTCAGTTTGTATCATATCCTGCTGCTCGCGGCGAAATTTAATCGCAAATTCCACTTCTGCAGTATCATCTGTTTCCACTGCTCTGCGAATTTCTAGGCTTTTCCAGACGCATTCTTCTGCCAAACGCTCAGCTTCTGCACGATTAAAATCGTCACGCACTTCAGGCGCATGCGTGCGCTCCACATGGTCAAGCTGGCGCAGTACAAATGCCGTATATCTGGAGCGCATTAATGCTTCCGCAGTTGGGGCAGGCGTTCCCGCTAAAATTGGAGCGCAACATTCCGATAATTCCAATTTAGAACCACACGGGCAGAGAGTCATATCCAGTCTCCTAAGTAAATAAAAAATAATCGTTAAAAAATGCAGGCGATTATTGCTAGCTGCCCCAAAGGCTCTAGCTACAAAGATGCCATTTAAGCTGAACATTTTAAGCCAGATTTCAGTCTGCCGATCAATGATTGCGTCTAAATCAAGCAGGCTCAGATTAAAAGCTAGGCATAAAATTGAAATAATTCTGCAATTCTGGCATTTATACCCCCCATCTGGGGGAATTGTAAAAAAATCTAACTTAAATATACTCCAATTAAAACCACGGATACTGCTTTTGGTAAACAGCAAAATCTCACAACCAATTCTGCAGACTTTCAAATAAATAAATTTTGGGTGTATTTGACTACTGATAAATTCATTTCAGTGTGACCTACCCTGAGCGTGAGCATAGAATTTTACAGATGATATTTACCTGCGTTCCACTTAGGACGGGCGTTGTTGATAATAGTCAGTGTATTTAAACAGCTTAACAGTAACTTCAGTAAAACTGGATTATAAAAATAGTACCTAAATTTTATTCATAACTACATGATGATTCGTTCAAGCATTACGTACAACGAATCTTTAGAAAAAACAACAGTTTATTATTTGAATAACTACTCCAAAGATTTTGGAAGTCCATCATTTACTGTCTAGTTTTAGGTTAAATGAAACCTTGGGTAATCAATGTGTTTTAAGGAATGTACTATTGACACTATCACCCACATCGAAAATGTGAAGGGGCGACATGAATGCATAACGATTCTTCAGTCCAGTATTGGCGTTACTCAATACTCCGACTGGTAATTTTACTATTCATACTGGTTGTACTGTTTTACTTTTTGTCATGGTCAATCAAACCAAAGCCCATCTTACGGGTAGCAACTGATATTTGGACGGGTTACGAAAGCTTTTACCTCGCACGTAGTTTGGGATACTACGAAAATGCCCCAATTCGCTTGGTAGAAATGACCTCAACCAGTCAAAAGCTACATGCAATTCGCAATGGAACAATTGATGCTACCGCTTTAACCTTAGATGAAACTCTGAGTCAAATTCAAGATCATAATTTCAACGTCAAAATCGTCTTAGTCATTGATATCTCAAATGGTGCCGATGCTTTAGTAACCAAACCCGGCATTAAAAATTTAGCGGATTTACGCAATAAAAAAATTGGATTTGAAAATACGGCAACCAGTACGATTGTGTTTGATGCGGCGCTCGACCATGCAGGTATCGATATCAATGAAGTCAAAATTGTACCCTTACGGGTGAATGAGCACCTGTTGGCCTGGAAGAAAAATGAAGTAGATGCCGTAGTTACTTTTGACCCCGTGCGAACTGAAATTATTAATTTAGGTGGTCAGGTTTTATTTGATAGCGCTCAAATTCCTGGACGCATTATGGATGTTTTAATCGTACGCACTGAAGTGCTCGACCAGCATGAAGTCGCCCTAAAGACTTTGA
Source organism: Methylococcaceae bacterium (assembly GCA_005779525.1). Taxonomy (GTDB): domain Bacteria; phylum Pseudomonadota; class Gammaproteobacteria; order Methylococcales; family Methylomonadaceae; genus SXIZ01. The sequence continues at coordinate 13,066 of SXIZ01000107.1, read as the reverse complement.
TTGCAGGGCATTTTGCTGCGCTGAAATATCTTTCCGAAAATCCCACTGATGCCTCGAAGCGCATGGCGGGACGCTTGTCTACAGAAGCCGATAAAATCCTGCCACAATTTAAACTAATCAAGCAACCTAATTTGGAAGAAAATCTAGAATGGTTATCCGGTACTAATCCTGCTTTGCAAAAAACGGCACATGAGCTTGCGCATTTAATGTTTCAGCATCACCTCTTACAACACCGAATTACCTTTGACAATCTCTGTGATGCTAAATTTTTATCCAATGCCCACCAATGACCAAAAAAATATCTACCGTTAGTCTAAACCGCGCTTTGCCATTACTGGTAATCACAAGTTTTGGCTTACTTTTACTATTTTCTATGTTTTATCAATATCAACTGATGCAATCGGAACTCCATGACCGATCATTAGAAGATGTTCGACGCATGTTAGCCAATAGTGAATTACGTATAGAAACATTTATCCGACATCAAGAAACCAGCTTAATCGCTGAAGAAATAGCAGGTTACGGTGTGGACCCTAACATCAACAGCATTGTATTGTTAAGTGACGATGGCATCGTCATCAATGCCACCCGTTTAGAATGGGTGGGACGCCCTTTTCAAGAAGTGACTTCCAATTTTAATGCTTCAAAATTCCAGAGAGTGCAACTTGAAATTAACTCCCAAATTGAATTGTCTTCAGACCATCAACGCATTTTAGGTTATCAGCCAGTGATGTTGGCATTAGAACCCGGACAAATCCGCTCAAATAGAATTGGCGTGCTCGTCCTAGATTACGATCTCGCGCACGCTAAATCAGCCAGTTGGGCGTTATTACTGACTTCTCTCTACCCTATTTGGGCTGTGGGTTTGGTTTTAATTGTCATTTTAGAGTCGGTTATTTCACATTGGATAAATCGACCACTCCGGCATCTACAGGCTGTAGTCTCCCGATTTGCCGCAGGTGAGTATACGGTATTGTCGCAATTAACCGGAAAAGGTGAACTAGCGACATTAGGCGATGCTTTGAACCGCTTAAGTAAAGAATTAGCACTTGCGATTCATCAATTGGAGGAAAATAAAGAACGCTTTGCGGTAACGCTCTATTCGATTGGCGATGGTGTAATTGCGACCGACACGCAAGGTTGTATTACCTTTATGAATGAAATTGCGCAAAAACTGACGGCTTGGAATTTGAAAGAAGCCTCGGGTCAACCTTTAGAAAAGGTGTTTAATATCATTGACGCCTCGACCCGCCAAACCTGTGAAACCAATGTTAAGCAAGTATTAGCCACGGGAAAAATTGCAGTCATTAGCAGTCCCACCCTACTAATCGCTCGTGATCACACAGAATATCAAATCGCCAATACTGTCGCTCCGATTCGTACACGTCGGGGAATCACCTATGGCGTAGTTTTAGTGTTTCGCGATGTTACCGAAGAATATACGTTACGAGAAACCCTATTTAATGAACGCGCACTATTAAAAGCCTTAATTAATGCCGTACCCGATTTAATTTTTTACAAAGATACCCACGGAAAATATTTAGGTTGCAATAAAGCTTTTGCTCAGTTTACCGGGCGAGCTGAGGAAGCACATATCGGTCTGACAGATTTTGAATTTTTTGAGCACAAGATGGCTGAGCTTATGCGTCATAACGATTTAAAAATCCTTGAGATCAATCAATCGATTCGTAATGAAGATTGGGTTACTTATCCCAACGGTCAACGCATTTTGTTAGACACCGTACAATCTCCTTTTTATTCTGCCGAAGGCAAGTTACTCGGCTTAGTTGGCGTGAGTCGTGATGTCACTGAACGTAAGTTATTTGAAGAACAACTTGCAGATAAAGAAGAGCGTATCCGTTCATTAGGCAATAATTTGCCTAACGGCTATATCTACCAATATGCAATCACAGATAATAAACAAATTCGCTTTCAGTTTATCAGTGCTGGTGTAGAAAATGTCCATGGCTTATCCGTTGAAGAAGTGTTGGATAACCCCAAACTACTGCAGCAACAAATTGATCCTGATTATTGGGCGTCCTATCAAGAAGCAGAGCGCCTAAGCGCAATTGCCTTAAGCGATTTTTCTATGGAACTGCCCTTACGTAACACCCAGGAAAAGTTGCGCTGGATACAGTTGCATGCGCGACCTAAACGTGTCGAAGGTCAAACAATTTGGGATGGTCTAGCAATAGACATTACCGATAAAAAATTATCGGAGCATCAAATTTGGCAACAAGCCAACTTTGACACCCTCACCGGGCTACCCAATCGACAAATGTTTTTTGATCGTTTAGAGCAAGAAATCAATAAATCACAACGTAACGAGCGCGGATTTGCTTTATTTTTTCTGGATTTAGACCGCTTTAAAGAGATTAATGATACCTTGGGCCATGCACAAGGGGATCAATTACTCATGGTAGCATCACAACGTCTGAAAGATTGCGTACGCTCGACGGATACTGTTTCACGTCTAGGTGGCGACGAATTTACACTAATTCTCAGTAACTTGGATATTGCATGCAACACTGTGGGTTCACAAATTGTTGAACGCATTGCCCGCAACATCTTGTCTCGTTTATCCGAACCATTTCTGTTGGGTGGCGAACAACGTTTCGTCTCTGCCAGTATCGGAATTACCCTTTATCCCAGTGATGCTGATGAACTCGGGCAACTGATTAAAAATGCAGATCAGGCAATGTATGCCGCGAAAGGTGCTGGGCGCAATTGTTTTCGGTATTTCACGACATCAATGCAAGACGCTGCACAGTATCGTTTAAATATGGCCCAGGATTTACGGATTGCTCTGGCCCAAAATCAATTTCAGTTGCATTATCAACCAATTGTCGATTTAAGAACGGGTGAAATTAATAAAACCGAAGCCTTGATCCGTTGGCAACATCCCTTAAAAGGCAATATCAGTCCCGCACAATTTATACCCATAGCGGAAGAAATTGGCTTAATCCATGAAATAGGTGATTGGGTATTTAAAAAAGCCGCGCAACAAGCCAAAAAAATGCATGAGATAGGCAACCGAAGCTTCCAAATTAGCGTTAACAAATCGCCCGTGCAATTTCATACAAAATCCAATAAATCCTATGACTGGACTAAATACCTAGAATCATTGGGTTTAAAAGGTGATAACGTGGTAATCGAAATCACCGAAGGTTTACTTTTAGATGCCTCGGACGTAACTTCTAAAACATTAATCGATTACCGAGATGCCGGGATTGCTGTGTCTTTGGATGATTTCGGCACAGGTTACTCATCGCTGGCTTATCTAAAAAAATTCGACATCGATTTTATTAAAATAGATCAGTCATTTGTCCGCAGTTTAGCGCCCAACTCCGGCGATATGGCCTTATGCGAAGCGATGATTGTGATGGCACATAAACTGGGTATTATGGTGATAGCAGAAGGCATAGAAACCGAAGAGCAGCGCCAACTGCTCGCCGCAGCCAGTTGTGATTTTGGTCAAGGGTATTTGTTTAGTAAGCCAGTACCTGCGAACGAACTTGAGACACTCTTAGGTAAAAACAAGTTTTTGTATGAGCACTAGACTTAAGTAAATAAGCTTAACTGCAGAAATAACCCCGTTAAAATCTTAGTTTCCGCATTTGCACGCTCTGCTTACCGCGCCAAAACTCAGCCCTGGATTGCTTTGATATGCTCTGGCGGACAATGACTGGAGCGCAAACTAATAATTGACCATTGTGCTTGCAGTGCATGTTCGCGTAAAGTTTGATCGGGGTCAACCGCAACCGGATGCTCAACTTGTTGTAACAACGGCAAATCATTATGTGAATCGCTATAAAACCAACTGCCACGTAACGATGCCTCAGGATGTTCTTCCAACCACTGTTCCAATAATTTTACTTTACCCGCTTGAAAACACGGAATGCCTAAAAATTTTCCCGTATATTGATTATTCAGCATTTCTGGGGTGGTGGCGAGTAAATGTTCAATCCCATACAACTCAGCAATGGGGCCAGTAATAAAGCGATTGGTTGCAGTGATAATCATTAACGTATCTCCCCGCGCTCGATGCATGGCAATTAATTCCCGGGCGGCTGGTAGCATTAGGGGGGTTATCACTTCTGCGATAAATTGCGCCCGCCATTGATGCATTTGTGCACTATCATGTTGCGCCAAAGGCTTCAGTGAAAAATGCAAAAATTCCGTGATATCCAAAATACCCTGTTGATAATCTTCATAAAATTTAGCGTTCGCCGCCGCATAATACACCGGATCGACTATCCCTTGGTCTACCAAAAACTGCCCCCATAAATAATCACTATCATTCGCAATCAGGGTATTATCTAAATCAAAAATCGCTAGGCTCACGTTTACGTCCATCAAAAAAATTAAAAGATAAAGTGCTATGGCATCTATTGTGTATTTATGGAACAATGACGCTATTATTTTAATTATACAAGTTAACGTCGATTTCGCGGTGCGACGCTGATATTTTCGGTTCTACCGACAAATTTTTAATACGCCACAGATGGCTAGTGAGTTATTGGCTCGGCCAGAGTGTATTAATGGTTTCGTAGCAATTCGCTTAAAAGTCAACGTTAGCTTAACGATAGGTTTTAGCATGATAGACTCGAAAGGATATAGGCCGAATGTCGGCATCATCCTTTGCAATAACGAGGGCAGTGTATTTTGGGCAAAGCGTAAGGGCGCAAATTCCTGGCAATTTCCGCAAGGTGGAATTAATTACGATGAAGACCCAGAAGCCGCCATGTACCGTGAACTTTGGGAAGAAACAGGCCTACAACCGGAACATGTGAAAGTGTTAGGGCGTACCCGTTATTGGTTAAGGTATAAATTACCTGATCGATATTTACGCAAAAACTCTTATCCGTTATGCATAGGGCAAAAACAAATTTGGTTTATATTGCAATTATTGACCGACGATTCCAAAGTACGCTTTGATTGCGTCAATAAACCCGAATTTGATGATTGGCGCTGGGTTGACTATTGGGAACCGTTAAACGATGTGGTGTACTTTAAACGTAAGGTCTATCGCAAAGCGATGTGTGAGTTGGGCGAAATATTAGTGGTGAATAATCTACCGCTCAATATGGAAGGGCTAATCATTCACACCAGCAAAACCGATGAACTAATGCCAAGTCATAATGCAAAATAAGATGACTCTCCATTTTGCACGATCACCACGTAATCAGCCTTAATCAATAGACCGTATCCACAAAAATTGTTCCAGGCATCAACCTCGTTTGATGCCTGCATCGGGTCAGTGAAGACCTTATTCCATTTCTCCACTAGACCCAATTATAGCCATTCAAATTTATCCCTTGCGCTGATTTTTGATCAGACCCTAACCCATTAAGGTATATCAACCAGCACTTAGGATATACTCTCGTCATCACTCGCTTATATGTTTTGTGCAAGTGTCCAATGGTGATTATTTGAGAAGCCCGTTCCCATTGCCCAGCTAAACTATTCACTTCCAAGAAATATTTAACAAATACTAGCATTTATTATAAGTTGCACAATGCTTTTTTATCGTTTAGTATTCTCTAGCTCTATAAATGTTTCAACTAGCGCATTAGTTATGATGTCTCTTATAATTTTTTCACCAGGAAGTAAAAAAATGAAGCAGCAACAAGCAACAAATATTATCGCAGCGGCGGTGCTATTATCCCTGAATACTTTCGCCACGGCTGGAGAAAGCTCTAAAGAAAACTTAGCAAAGATTACCAATAATAGCCCATTGAAAGTTACCACCAGTAATACCAAAAACACGCTCTCCTTAGGTAATCCATTTGAACAATTTCAACTGAGCCAAGGAAATTTAAGCGCTACCACCACAGCGGCGTTTCCACAACCCAAGGCTTTTGTCAACTCGCAATTGATGTGGGATACGCGCTCTATTCCGGTATGTTATTTACCCGGTACTAACTTATCGTTTGCGGATCATACGACCATAAAAACCGCAGCAGAAAAATGGGAAACTGCAACAAAAATGGATCCTACAAGCACAAGCAATAGTCTGCTGAAATTTACGGGTTGGGGTATTTGCGCAACAGCCAATCCCTTTGGGATTAAAATTGTCATCGATAATACCGTACCTAATTCTGGTGTAGGCACCGAAAGCAATGGGAGTAACCCTATCAACGTAATCAATGGTTTTAATGCTTCTATGCACTTAAATGTTTTCACCACCAACCCTGCTCCTACGGGTTTTGATCCCTGCCGGACCGGAACGGAAGCAAACCGAGCAAATTGCATTGATCATATTGTGGTACACGAGTTTGGGCATGCTTTAGGGTTTATCCATGAAATAGTCAGCCCATTGACTCCGCAACCTTGTTGGGATCAATTTGGCTTTACCCTCACTAATCCCCCTGATAATCCCTGGATGGGAGATTTAACGCTTACTAATCAATGGGATGCAGACTCTGTCATGACCGCCTATGCAGCCATGGCCTGTAATCCGACGCCTAATAACAGCAAGGGCATTTTGAGTCGACTAGACAAATTAGCCGTGAAGACCTGGTATGGTAATATTCCAAGTTACACCACCTGGAATAATACTGCAGTGATACCCAGCGTAGATATAAATGGCCAAAAATACGCAGTAAACTTAACCTACCAAGGTATGGTGGGGCAAACACAAATATTTAATGTGGCCTCTGTAACAGCGACCGCGGCCAACAGCTCGGCTAGTGAAGCTATTTTTACCAATACCAATAACGTACTCCATATTCCTCTGCTTAGATACCAAGATCAAGCGAACAAGCCTAATTTTGTCACGGATTTATATGACGTTTATTTAGCTTACAACACTGCGACAGCGAGATTTAGCATGACCTCGGCAAACCTAGTTAGATAAAAACCTGCCAGAATTTTGCTAAAGGTTTAGCCCGTAGCCCGGGTATCCTGTACCCTAACCAGAGAGCGCGAAGTCAAACGCTCTAGATTTTGCAGGAACTCCCCGGCTTCGGGCGACCCTCTGGCCATAAAACAGTTAGATATATTCAGGCTTAGCCTAGGAGGCAATCTATGCACTCAAGTAAACTCATAATACAGTTTGTCACTTTTCATCTCTGCCTGATAATTCTTGCGTTGAGTGTTCCGGTGGCAGCGACTTCGCAACCCCCAACGCCGCCAGTAATACTTAATTATGAAAGTTCCGGCCCGAGTGATTTTTGTTTTGAGCAAGGTGAGTTAAAGGGCGAATTAAAAGCCACCACCATCAAATATCGCTTAATTATTGCCCCTGAGCATCTAAAAAAGCCCATTAGTATTTTTGTAGGCTTTAGCCGTAAAAGTGAACCGGGTAAGCTGTGGTTACTCGGTGGTATTCTTTATACACCATCGTATACCTGGAAACTGTATGACCCCGCAGAAATGCCACAAGCTTTTGCGTATTTTTCCGGATCACCGATAGTCGAGTTAGATATTTTGCCCACGCCCACCGATCTGACGCCCTTCAACCGAGACGGGGAATTATGGGTAGGCTATGGCCTACGAAGTTCTGAATATGGGGAGCTTAACTTAGAAGCATTCCAGGAAATGCTAAGTGCAAAACGCTATAAAAAAATTTGGAAGGTGATTGCAGACGAGCCGTTAGGTATTGGTAGAGTTTGCATCAATATTACATGGATCGGTGTTTCCAGTGCAGCGCCTATACTTTAGCGGGTTATTTAGATACCGTGCAACTTACAGACTTTCTGAAGTATTTAGCATTAATCCATAAGGCAGCACATACAATTACCTAAACTACCCATCTCCAAGTGACCAGTCAAACATCATTCGCGCTAAAAATAACGGGTAGGATCTTCAATACCTGCTTGCGCAAAACCTATTTTACGTAGTCGACACGCATCGCATTCCCCACAGGCGAATCCAGTTGCATCTGCTGAATAACAGGATACGGTTTGCTGATAATCCACACCCAATCGAGTGCCCAGCTGAATAATTTCTGCTTTAGTTAAATCGATCAAAGGCGTGTGTATTGTCATCTGCCCGCCTTCCACCCCAACTTTGGTTGCCAAATTTGCGAGCTGCTGAAACGCTTGAATAAATTCTGGACGACAATCTGGATAACCAGAGTAATCCACGGCATTCACGCCGATAAAGATATCCTGACTACCAAGCACTTCTGCCCAGCCTAAAGCAAACGCTAAAAACACGGTATTTCTTGCAGGTACATACGTGACCGGAATGCCCGTTTGCTGGGTATGCGGTACTTCAACATGACTATCGGTTAATGCCGACCCGCCAATTGCCCCTAAACCTAAATTAATTACTTTGTGTTCAATAACTTGGTATTTTGACGCAATGGTCGCGGCGGCGAGTAGTTCAGCATTGTGTTTTTGACCATATTCAAAGCTTAGTGCATAACAGGCGTACCCCTGTTGTTGAGCCTGCGCTAAAACGGTAATAGAATCTAAACCACCGGATAACAAGATTACAGCTTTTTTGGACATAGGCATTATTTTCCCTGGGCATCACCCCAGAGATATTTATGTAATTGAATTTGAAAACGTACTGGCAAACGATCCTGTAAAATCTTATCAGCTAACCAAACGGGTTGTTGATAACCCACCATCGTCGAAAACAACACTTCACAGCGTTCTGCCAACTGATATTCTGTGAGCATTTGCTTCGCCCAGTCATAATCGGTGTCATTGGCAATGACAAACTTGACCTGATCCTGTGCGGTTAAATACGCGATATTTTGATAGAGATTTTTATCGATTTCGCCCGAGGTTGGTGTTTTTAAATCCATGACTTTAACCACTCTAGCATCCACCTGTGAGACATCCAAAGCCCCACTGGTCTCTAAGGAGGTACGATATCCCTGATCGACTAAATCTTTTAATAGCACGATACAATTGGCCTGCGCTAAAGGTTCGCCGCCAGTTACCGTCACATAAGGTGTCGCGTAGCTAGCGACTTCCTGCAGGATCTGCTCTAGGGACATTTTGCTTCCACCCGTAAACGCATAGGCGGTATCACAATACACACATCTTAGCGGACAGCCAGTCAAACGCACAAATACCGTAGGTAAACCCACGGTATTGGCTTCCCCCTGTAAGGAGTAGAAAATTTCAGTTATACGTAAATAGATCACTATTGGGGTGCACCGCCAGTTAAGGCAGCCATTTTTTTCGCAGCAAGATTGGCGGCAGTAGTATTCGGATAACTAGCACTGACTTTCGCTAAATATTCTTTAGCTTTCGCCGTATTATTTTGCTCTAATTCTAAATAGCCCAATTTTAACAAGGCATCGGGTACTTTGGGACTAGTAGGATAATTACTAATCACTTTGTTAAAGGCATCGCGCGCCGCTGGAATATTTTGACTCACTTTATACGCTTCACCTAACCAATATTGCGCATTAGACGCATATTCCCCGGTAGGAAAACTGCTTAAAAAGCTATTGAAACCCGCGATAGCTTTACTATAGTGACCATCGCGCAAAGTGTCATAAGCGGCTTGATATTGTTCTTTCTCCCCGACTTTAGCCACAGGTGCAGGCGGCGCTGGAGGTTTAGGTGGCGGATAAATTTGCTTCGGAAATTTTTCAGTAGCCTCGGTCGCAGTCGCAGGGGCCACACTAGGAGCCACGGCCGGGACAGCAGGAACCGTAGGGGCTGCTGCCGCATTAATTGGCGTTTCAACATTCGCAACCGGAGCAGCAGGTGCCGCTGGCACCGCGGGAGCAACCACAGGTACCTCGGTCGCTGAGGTGTCGGTAGCAACCTTGGCCTTTTCCAGACTTTGCAAACGTTGATCCATATCATCTAACAACGTTGACTGACGCTTTTTAAGTTCAGTTAATTCATGCGCCTGCTCTTCCACCATTCCACTTAGCTGGCGAACTTCTTTCTGCATTTGTTCCAATTGTCCATACACCTGATTCAGGCTGCTGGCAGAACTTTGGGTACGTGGATTTACCCCAGGAGCAACATTTACCCCACCCCCCGTATTGGGCAGGTTAGCCCCGCCATAATACGTAGAATCGTCGACTACTGGTGGTAACGCCTCTGGTTCAGCATGTGCAGACATGCTGAGCAAAAGCAATGGAAGCAGGCGCAGGTTCATTTATTGCCCCTGATAATCTAATTCAGCGCGACGATTTAATTGCCACGCAGATTCATCGTGTCCCATTGCTGCGGGTTTTTCTTCACCATAACTGACAATTTCAATTTGTGAATCTGCAGCGCCTTGAGAAGTCAACATTCTCGCGACCGATTTTGCACGTTGCTCACCTAAAGCAATATTGTATTCACGTGAACCACGCTCATCCGCGTTGCCAGCGACAATAATGTGCGCACCAGGGTTAGATTGCAGATATTGTGCATGTGCAGTAATGACGGGGACAAATTCTTGTTGTACTTGACTGCTATCATACATAAAGTAAATAGTTTTAGTGCCGTTTGGACCGCCACCACCATTAGCGCCATTTGCACCATAGCCATTTGCACCACCCGCACCATTGGCGCCGCCAAATTCTGAACCTGCTAAAGAACCATCGCCAGTGCCTGCAGTGTTCGCGCCTGCTTGTCCATTAGAACCATCGGTAAAACTTCCTGCTTGATCATCGGTTGAACTACATCCCGACAGCAAAACCGAAGTCATGGCTACTGCTAAAGCTATTTTACTTAAACTATATTTCATGGTTTTATCTCACTTAATTTACTTGAATAATTGCTTTCTTAAAGAAATTTGGAACTCACTGTGCTGGTGTAACACGTAAGCTTCGTTGTTTGGTTTTTAGGGCGACCATGACGGATCACGCACTTCTCCACCGTCAAAGGCTAACTTTTGTCGCACTTTGCCATCTGCCGAGACCGTTGCGAGTGTTTCACGACCACCTTGTTTTGCCGCATACAATAGCATGCTGCCGTTAGGCGCAAAGCTGGGTGATTCATCTAAAGCACCTTCCGTCAACACATCGACACTACCACTGCCGACATCCATGACCGCAATTTGAAATCCGCGACCATTACTATGCACCATCGCAATTTTTCGACCATCCGATGAAAAACTGGCTCTAGCATTATAACTGCCTTTAAACGTAATCCGAGTCGCTGCTCCGCCCTGTGCCGACACCCGATAAAGTTGTGGTTTTCCACCTCGATCCGAGGTAAATACGATATGTGCACCATCAGGGGTGAATGTGGGTTCAGTATCAATAAAGTTACCTTGTGTCACCCGCCGTAATGACATATCACCTAGACTAAGCACATAAATATTTGGACTGCCATCTTTAGACAAGGTTAAAGCCAATTTAGAACCGTCTGGCGAAAATGCGGGTGCGCCATTAATCCCAGGCGAACCTGATACGCGTTGGCGCTGTCCTGTTGCCAAAGTTTGAATATAAATGGCCGCGCGTTTGCTTTCAAAGGACACATAGGCAATTTTTTTACCGTCATACGACCAAGTAGGCGACATTAATGGCTCGTTAGAAGATGCGATAGTGAACGAGTTATAGCCGTCAGCATCCGCGACTTGTAAACGATAGTTACGTTTAGCCCCACCATTACTAGTGACATAAGCGATACGCGTGCCAAATACACCTTTTTTACCCGTGATTTTTTCAAAAATCAAATCGCTAATACGATGAGCAGCTCGTCGCAAGTCTGTTCCAGGCACTTGCATGCGATAAGCCAACATTTTCTGGCCTTTATACACAGTAAATAATTCAAACTGGGTTGCATATTGTCCGCCATCAGGTACGACCTGCCCCACAACTAAGTATTCCTGCCCTAACGCTTGCCAAGTACGATAATTCACTTCAGCTTCACTGGTGGGTTTACTTAGCATGTCCTGCTGCGGCAAGGTTCTAAAGTAACCACTGTGCCCCAAATCAGCATTCACAATGGCTGAAACGTCGAGTGGTGCTGAACCACCAAATGGCACAACCGCGATCGGGGTAGCACTTTCAACCCCACCGGTAATTTCAATACTTAATTCCGCTCTAGCCCATAAACTGACCGCAGCCAAACAGAACAACATCATCAATTTCTGTATAAACAATCGCACTGTCTTCCTCTTTAAATTATCTAATTGCCTTAAGCCTTCACACATTCGTTATGCATACAACCCAATAGTATTACGGACGAAAAACAAATTCAAACGATTTGAAGTCACTTGTAAATAAGGCGCTGTCATTGGGAATAGGCAACGGTGAGGCTTTTTTCACTGCATTTTCTGCTGAATCATCAAAAGACGAATCCCCACTACTTCTAATTATGAGAGTATCCAATACTTCACCATTCGGCATCAATTTTACGCGTATGGTACAGCTTAAACCAGTACTGTCCGCCAAAGGCCGAGTCCAAGCGTCCTTAACCTTTTTCTTGATCTTCTCCAATGCTGACGCTTTCGCCGCAGCATTGGCCGCCGCCTTCGCAGCTGCGGCATCAGCTGCAGCTTTGGCTTTTGCCGCTTCAGCAGCCGCTTTCGCTTCAGCTGCGGCTTTAGCCTCAGCTTCGGCTTTTTCTTTGGCAGCAGCTTCAGCGGCGGCCTTCGCTTTAGCCTCAGCCTCCGCTTTTTGTTTCGCCGCGGTTTCTGCCGCTGCCTTCGCTTTAGCTTCAGCGGCCGCTTTCGCTTTGGCGTCGGCCTCTGCTTTTTGTTTCGCTGCGGCTTCTGCGACTGCTTTAGCCTTAGCTTCGGCCTCCGCTTTTTGTTTGGATGCAGCTTCTGCAGCTGCTTTCGCTTTGGCATCAGCTTCGGCTTTTTGTTTGGCCGCAGCTTCTGCAGCAACTTTCGCTTTGGCATCAGCTTCCGCTTTTTGTTTGGCGGCCTGAGCTTCAGCCGCGGCTTTAGCCTTGGCATCTGCGGCCGCTTTTGCTTCAGCAGCTGCCTCAGCTTTTTTCTTAGCAGCGGCATCTGCTATAGCCTTTGCTTTAGCTTCCGCTTTTTGCTGAGCGACTGCATCTGTCGCCGCTTTAGCATCTGCTGCGGCCTTAGCCTCAGCTTCTACTTTTTTCTTGGCCGCTGCTTCAGCTAGGGCTTTAGCTTTAGCGTCTGCGGCAGCTTTGGCTTCAGCCTCAGCCTTTTCTTTTGCCTCTGCTGCAGCTTT
>SXIZ01000012.1 GCA_005779525.1 Methylococcaceae bacterium | reverse complement strand
GCCGAAATTTTATCTGAACCAGATTTAGGTTTTAGATCGTTGAATTTTTTCAATTCTTCGGTCAATTTGTCGTATTCCAACCATTTAGCGACGATTTCTGGGCTGTAATCCTTATCTTTGCCTTTACTTTCGGCGGCATCGCGTAAGAAAGCAGCAAGTCCTTGTTGATCAGTGATATAGCCTAAGCGATGGTTAACCCAACGATCTTGTGCATTCCATTCGTTTTTGGCTTTAAAGATCGCTTCGCGGCTATCGGTCAGATAACGCTCTTTGTGATGTTGAATCGCTTTTTCTTTAACAGACTCAATAATTGCTTTTTGTTGTGCGCGTAGATCTTTAGTCGCTTCTTCCCATTTGGCTTGTTGCGCTTGATATTTACGCTCCACTTCACCTACAGGTGCAGGAATATTGTCAACTGCACTGATGTTGGAGAAAAATGACTGTAAAGAGTAATAGTCTTTTTGACTGATTTTGTCGAATTTGTGGTTATGACAACGTGCGCATTCTACGGTCTGCCCTAAGAATACTTTGCCGACAGTATCGGTAATATCGGTGGTAATTTGGTATTTACGTTGCACCAAGTCGCGTGAGTTATGGTTATCGGGGAAGTTCGCCATATAACCCGTCGCAATTAAGGCTTCATTACTATCCGGCCATAATTCATCGCCCGCGAGCTGTTCCTGAATAAAACGAGAGTAAGGTTTATCTTGGTTAAACGCAGTAATCACATAATCACGATAACGCCACAGGTTAGGACGGGTTTCATCGTTCTGGAAGCCAGTGCTATCCGCATAACGCGCTAAATCCAACCAGCGACGCGCTTGACGTTCGCCGTATTTAGGCGAAGCCAATAAACGATCTGCCAATTTTTCAAAGGCATCCGGTGAATTATCATTCACAAAATTCGCGACTTCTTCTGGCGTTGGGATCACCCCTAAAGTATCCAAAGTCGCACGCCGAATAAACGCCGCACGATCCGCATCCGAAGACGGAATCAAACCCTTAGCTTCGATAGGCGCTAACACAAAAGCATCAATCGGGGTACGTACCCAACTTTTGTTATTAACCGTTGGAATAACAGGAGATTTGATCGGTTGATACGACCACAATTTAGCTTTTGGCGCTGTGGCATCCGCTTGTGCTGCCGCTTGCACAGCATCCGCCGAAATGCCCGCATGCGCAGCATCAGCGGGAATAGGTGCCGCCGCAACAACTTCAGCAGGCTTTGTTTCAACCGCAGCAGCGGTGGTCGCGGGCGCAGGAGCCGCTGCAACTGGCGCAGCCGCAGGTTTTACTTCAGTTGCGACCGCAGCAGAACCGCCGATGGTACTCACTGGAGCACTAAATAAATCTGGTTGCGGCGGAGTCGCACCAATCACCGCAACGGGTGCACTAAATAAATCAACTGCAGCACCGACATTGCCTGCGACCGCTCCGGCTAGCCCGCAGATGATCGTGATATAAAATTTTTTCTTCATAGCAACCCTCTTAAAAGTTACGCGTGTTAAACACTTAGGTGTACAAAATAACGATGTTTTGCTTTATTTTTCAGCAGCGGGTTTAGGGGGCGGAGGAACGATTTTAGTTAATGTGCCACCCTCGGCTTCGTAATACTGCGCACCCACGTAGCCTGCGACCTTAAACCCCTTACTGGCTAACAGGTCTGCTGATTTACCTGAGCGCCCAGCGTGATTAGAGACCGTGACAATGGAACGATCTTTAGGAATATAAGCCAGGCTTTTTTCTAAATCTGCTGCTTGGATATTCAAATACACCGGAAAACCCCCAATACTGCTGATTTCATCTGGACGGCGTAAATCGATGACCAATAATTGCTCTGGATTAGCAAGCAATGCGTCAAATGCAGCGCGATCTAGTTTGGTTGAGGTGGGTTGATAAGCTGGTTTGGCTGCAGGTGCTGCATTGTCGCCTTCAGCGGCAAACGCTAGCGGGGCCGCAAAGATCAACCAAAGCAGGAGGAGTGGTATAGACTTCTTCATGGTGATGTTCTCTTTAAAAGTAAATGTTCGAGGTGCGCTGCATTTCACAAGGCATCTAGCACAGTGTTAGCAGCTACTGTGCCAATGTATTTGCGCTAACACTTCACTAGAAGATAATCTTTACAAGATGATGAAATTTTTAAACTAATTTTATTTGCCCAGATTTTACAGAGGCAATTTTTATGCTTCGATGGGCAATACGCTTTGCAAAACTGCTGCGTAATCAACAGGGAAGAATCAGGAGCTGTCTACCAATGAACAGTAGGATTTAAAGGGGATTGGACACGCTTACTAATTCAAGCTTGCCAAGAATATCTTTGGAGTTGGCGATAGTGGGCAAAGCGTTTTTTGCCCACTATCGATTTAAGCGAAGCTTAGCCACTATAAGGTATAAATTTTTTGATATTGCTGCTTTTGCACCATCTCCGTTGCCGTTTTTCCATACCCAACATACAGCTCAGTTCCAGCTAAGCCGCTAATATTGATATTTTCCAAAACCGTAAAGGTATGTGTACTTTGTAAATTACCCGTAAAAAATGCTGGCAAGCTGTCTAGAGCTGTAAGATTATTAGCCTGCCAAGAGCGACTATCATTGAAATACCAAGTGTTGCCTACCTTGGCTGCCGCATAAATATGACCATTAGTACCTACATCCACGCTGGTAATAGTAAGAGTACTGACGATTTTAGGAGCGATACTGCCACCGCTGTACTGCGCTACCGCACTAAATCCAGTCCCCTGCACGCTAGCAATATTACTGGGTAAGTTACTTAGGCCAATAGCGACTTCTCCAGCATAACCGCCAGTGGTTTTACTTTGCGGGCTAATTACAATTGGGTTAGTTACGCTTTTATAATGCATGTCGGTATTGTTTTTGGTATCGCGCGTCCCTCGTGAATTATAAGGAGCGTTGGCATACACTGCATCAGTAATATTCTCTTTAAAAAACAATTGCGTCGTAAAATTATAGGTGATATTGCCACTCGCATCGTAAGCCCTTGCACGCACATGGATATGCGGTGTGCGACCTACATACCAACCTGGGTAAATCGTTGTAAAGTTGACGACACCTGAGCTATCCGTGGTTTGATAGCCTCTCAAAAAACTTTGCCCCACGGTACTGCTTTGCCCATTACCAGATACATCGGAATACGCTCCAATCGCGTCGGCATGCCAGATGTCGATTTGTACATTCTGCACCGGATTATTGCCACAACTATTTGCATTGGCATCAAAAACCTTGATAGTGAGCGCCAATGGTACACCATTCAATACCGAAGCTCGCGTTGTGCCACTGGTAATATCCGAGCGGTTTAATTTTTCATCAACCCAATACGGTCCTTCCGTCATCGTAGCCGCCAGGGTACAAGCTAACTCGCTAGCCGCTTGCGCTCCGCGTAAGGAATCAAACAGGCTATAACTTATTAGAGGAAGCGCGCCAATAGCTTTTAAGGTTAGGCGCCGTGAGGCATTGACTGTTGCAGGTGATTTAGAGGTTAACATCGGTATACTCCAAGTGAGATTGATAAGCTGACTACGCAGAAGGCAAGTTGATTTCCGGTAGTTGCGAGTATTTTATTGACTAAATTACTCAGGAGTATGGAGAAAATATGAATTTATAGCTTAAATTGTGGATATTACACGAGTTTTGGCAATGGTTTCAGGTAGGCTCTATAGCTACAGCCTCAAACAAAACGCTAATGTATGTTTAAAGGGGTTGACCTAGTACTTAGTTCTGACGTTCACCCAGTGTACTATGAACTGTTGTTTTACCAGCAACCCTGACGCTCAACTGCTGCTGTAGCAACAGCACAACCTGCTCCTAGACACGCTTAAGCATATTCCTAACGTGACTCGTTGCATCTAAGCTACAGCTAAAGCCTTGCTACTACAAACATAATCGAGATAACAGCTGTTTAATTCCGTTTGCTTTCTTGAATGGTATGGGTATTGCTAGCTTTAATTGGCTAGGGGGTCAAACTCTGCCCGCCTGGTTTTACCTTTAATTACCTGGTCAAGCAAGAATTCATGTGGATTGTTAATATTGCTTTACGTCGTCCCTATACTTTTTTAGTGGCGGCTTTATTGATTTTGTTATCTACACCTTATGTATTGCGCAAAATGCCTACCGACATCTTCCCGGATATCGATATTCCGGTGGTAGCCATGTTGTGGGATTACAAAGGTATGAATGCCAAAGAAATTGCCGATAGACTGGCAAATTCGATTGAACGCTCAATGTCATTAATTGACGGCATAGAACATAGCGAATCACTATCATTTGCCGGATCCACCGTTATTAAAGTTTTTTTTCATCCTGACACCGATATTCGTACCGCCATCGCGCAAGTGATGTCCAGCAGTAACTCAGTGTACCGTTCCTTACCGCCCAGCACCGCGCCTCCGCAGGTAATTCAATATTCTGCTTCGGATTTACCGTTGGTGCAGTTAAGTATTTCTAGCAGCACCGTGCCGGAAACCGAGGTGAATGATTTGGTGAATAACGTGGTACGCACCGCACTGCAATCCAAACCCGGTGTAGCGGTCACCAATCCTTTTGGATCAAAAAGTCGCCAAGTTACAGTCGACATCGATGCGCCCGCGTTAACTTCACGGGGCTTGACGCCTGCAGATTTAGTGGATGCGATGGCTGAGCAAAATTTAATTGTGCCGACGGGCACCATCAAAGTGGGCGCGACCGAATACGACGTGCTGCTCAATGGGGCAGTGGCGGCAATTCCGCGCATAGGCGATCTGCCTGTGCGCACTGCTAATGGTAATACCACGCTGATTAAAGATGTCGCTAATGTACGCGATGGCTCGGCCCCCACCACGACGATTGCTCGACAAAATGGCGAACGCGGTATTTTGAATTCGGTATTTAAACGCGGTAATGTTTCAACCTTAGATGTCGTCGACCATGTGAAACAAACGATACCTAAAATGCTGGAACAAATGACTGAAGGCATCAATATAAAATTGATGTTCGATCAGTCGTTGTTTGTCCGCGCCGCTATCGGCAATGTGGTGCATGAAGCACTGATTGCGGCAGGTTTGACTGCGGCTATGATTTTATTGTTTTTAGGTAATTGGCGTAGCACGTTGATTATTGCGGTGTCGATTCCTTTATCGATTATGGTGTCGTTAATCGTGCTGTATTTGCTAGGCGAAACCATTAATTTGATGACCATGGGCGGATTAGCACTGGCAGTAGGTATTCTGGTGGATGATGCGACTGTTGAAATCGAAAATATCGAACGCCAAATGCTGATGGGTAAAAACCCACAACAAGCCATTCTAGACGGCGCAGCGGAGATTGCGATGCCAGCGTTGGTGTCTACTTTATGTATTTGCATTGTATTCGTGCCGATGTTCTTTTTAACCGGCGTTGCCCGCAGCTTGTTTGTACCAATGGCGGAAGCCGTGGTATTTGCCATGCTGGCGTCTTATCTGCTCTCCCGAACTTTAGTGCCTACCTTAGTGATGTATATGATGTCGGGGCATCATGACCGTCGCCATCAAAAGCCTGCGAGTAGTCTCTGGCAGCTCTTTACTGCGCTACACCACAGTTTTGAATCTGGATTTGAACGCTTGCGCGGACATTATGTGGTAGTGCTAAACCATTTGCTGTTGCACCGCTTTAAATATGGCAGCAGTTTTTTAGTGTTCTGCTTGTTATCGTTAACGTTGGTGCCACTCTTAGGCCGCGATTTATTCCCGGCCGTGGATGCCGGACAAATTCGTCTGCACGTGCGTGCGCCTACAGGGACACGTATTGAAGAAATGCCAACCCTGATTGATGCAGTAGAAAAAGTCATCCGCGCGCGCATTCCGCCTGCGGAACTGGCGGATATGCTAGATATTATTGGTGGCCCGTACAGCACCCGGAATACTTTATTTGGTAATTCCGGTACGGTTGAAAGTGCGGATACCGAAATTATGATTTCCTTACGTCAAGGCGATCACGCCCCTAGCGCCAGCTATATCAAAGCTTTACGTACGGAATTACCGCGCTTATTCCCTAACTTAGAGTTCTTTTTTCAACCCGCCGATCAAGTGAGTCAAACGCTGAATTTTGGCATTCCCGCACCGATTGATATTCAATTTTTAGGCGGTAAACCGGAAGAGATCATGCCGTTGGTAGTGGAATTAAATAATCGCTTACGCCAAGTCCCCGGCTTGGTGGATACTCACATCTATCAGCGGGTCAACCGTCCCGCGCTGGATTTGGAAATGAACCGCACGCAATTACAACAAGTGGGCATTTCTGCTCGAGATGTAGCGCAAAACCTATTATTGACCTTAAGTGGTAGTATGCAAACCGCCCCCACCTATTGGTTGAATCCCAATAATGGCAATACCGTCAATATTGGCGTCATGGGCAATCCACTAGAACTCGATAGCATAGAAGCCTTGATGCGCACCCCAGTGGGCGGTGATAACCAAAACACCCCACAACTCTTAGGAAACTTGGTCAATCTCAAACGCGCGGTGCAACCTGTCGTCGTAACCCACTACAACGTCAGTAATGCCTTTAACATCTACGCTAATATCGAAGATCGTGATTTAGGATCGGTCAGTCAAGACCTGGAAACCTTAGTCAACGCCACCAAGGCTAAATTACCCAGAGGGGTAGAAATTGCAGTCCGTGGCCAAATTCAAACCCTGAACAATTCCTTTTTAGGCTTAGCAACTGGTTTGGGGGTCGCAATTGTCTTGTTATATTTATTACTAGTTGTGAATTTTCAATCGTGGTTAGATCCCTTAATCATTATCAGCGCCCTGCCCGCGGCCCTTGCAGGCATCGCCTGGACGCTGTTTATTACGGGTACCACCTTAAGCATTCCAGCCTTAACTGGCAGCATTATGGCGATGGGTGTAGTCACCGCCAATAGTATTTTGCTGGTGTCCTTTGCCAGAACGCGTCTCAGTGCGGGCCTACCACCCACCTCGGCGGCGCTAGAAGCAGCGGCGACACGTTTACGTCCGGTGTTAATGACCGCCTTTGCGATGATAGTCGGTATGTTACCGATGGCGATTGGTTGGGGTGAAGGCGCCGAACAAAATGCACCATTAGGACGGGCGGTTATTGGTGGTTTAGCCTTTGCCACGCTGTCAACATTAATGTTTGTACCGCTGGTCTTTGCCAGCATGCATCGCTGGCTAGATCGCCACTATGCGAACCGAACCCTTTTACTTGCAGAATAATAGCCTTATGAGTCAGCAACCTCCTGTATTTGTCTCTGCCCATATCGAAAATCCACAGCGCACTTTAGTCGCGGTCAAAATTATCGGTGGGGTATGTTTATTTGCGCTTGGTCTTGCGGGTGCTTGGCGGTATGCACTCAATACCAGCGAGGCCAAAAACCTGGAACAACGCACCGCTGCCAGCTTGGCACGCACGGTGATCGCCGCACATTCCAAACCCGGAGAAAGCAACCGAAAACTGGTATTACCTGCAAGTCTGCGCGGCAATGCCGAAACTCAAATCTTCGCGCGCAGCAATGGCTATCTCAGTGCTTGGCATAAAACCATTGGTGATCCCGTTAAAAAAGGCGAATTATTAGCTACCATTGATGTCCCTGAATTAGAACAAGAATTAGCGCAAGCGCAGGCGGCCTTAGCACAAATCAAAGTACGCTTGGAACTAGCGCGTTCCACGCTAAAACGTTGGACGGTGTTAAAAGAAAGCGATAGCGCCGTACAACAAGAGTATGACGAAAAACGCAGTGCGGTATTGCAAGCCGAGGCGGATTTAGCCGCCGCGGAAGTGAATGTTAAACGCCTGCAAAAAATTGCAGATTACCGCAGTGTGGTCGCACCCTTCTCCGGTGTGATTACGCGACGTAGCACTGAAATTGGGAGTCTGATCAACGCGGGAACTCAAGAATTATTCGCCCTCACCCAAATTGATCCATTACGCCTGACGGTTTGGATACCCCAAGTCTATGCGGATGATGTGAAACTCGGCCAAGAGGTCACGGTGCGTTTAATTGAAGCCAAAGGCAAAACCATCAACGCGCATATTGATCATATTGCTGGCGCCATAGACCCCATCAATCGGGCTCGGCAAGTGGATATTGCCTTACCCAATAATGACGGCAAACTTCTACCGGGCGCCTACGTCGAAGTCAGCATTAATGTGGTGCGTAAAACCAGTCCTTTAGTCGTCCCCGCCAATACCTTGGTCATTGATCCTACGGGGACCCATGTCGTCGTCGTGGATCAGGAACATCGCGTGAGTATGCATCCCGTTAAATTGGGTCGTGATTTCGGACGTGAAGTAGAAATTATTGAGGGGATTAGTGCGAACGATGTTGTCGTCGCCAGTCCTTCGGATTTATTGCAAGCAGGTGAAGTGGTCACTGTCGTCGAAAGCAAACCCAAAGCCTCTTAATCGGCCCCAGGCCTATCCTGATCTTAGCTTTGTGTGCACTGCTGAAAGCCCTCATCAGTCGGCAGTGGCACAATAGCCCCTCAAAAAAACGCTATTGCTTTACTATCCACTGCGATACCGAAGTGTACTAAGTCATCACTCTGATACCGTTGTCAGCTAAGCACTTATAAACATGCCCTGACTCCCACCTCCTCAAGTTAATATCTCGTCCCTGTACAGTCATAAATTTTAGGCAGGTGTGCTTCAAAGCGCACATTTAAGCAGTATTTCGCTTAGCCTACAGCTTCAAAACTCTAATAAACTCACAAGCATACTTGTTTCAGTTTAGTGCTGGTATCGTGCAAAAAATGACCTTACTGTATATAATCAGTAGGAAATTATTACCCTAAATTTGCTTATTAGTATCATATTACGATGTTAATAAAGATCGATAGCTTACTTTCAGTAGTTGTCCTCCTGACTCTCATGTTATTTACAAGCGCAACGTCGCTTGCAATCTCAGAAGTTAATCAACCTTTTGCAACTGAACATACTCTCCAATCGCCTGCTATCGCGGTTGAAAAAAAACCTTAGTTGTGGGTAGTGAACAAAACTATCCGCCGTTTGCAATTGGAATGACTGATGCCACGGCTGACGGATTTACGGTGGATTTATGGAAAGCAGTCGCTGCAGAAGCGGGCATTAATTACCATATCCGCGTATTGCCTTTTCATGAAATTCTTGATGAATTTAAAGCAGGCAAAATTGATGTCCTGATAAATCTTGCGCAATCTGCTGAGCGTCACGAGTTTGCAGATTTTACTATTCCCCATGTCACTATTCATGGAGCGATTTTTGTGCGCAAAGGAGATGCGCGCATTCATTCAGAAGCCGATTTTGGTGGAAAATCCATTATCGTCTTGAAAGCAGATCTTGCCCATGATTACGCAGTCGCAAAAGGTTTGGAACAACAACTGATTCTGGTAGATACCACCGAACAGGGCTTGCGCTTGTTAGCTTCGGGTAAACACGATGCGATGTTAATAAGTAAACTTGCAGGCATGCAAACCTTACGTGAATTTAACATTCCAAATGTGGTGGCGCTGGATGTCAAAGCTGGATTTACGCAAAAATTTTCCTTTGCGGTGCACAAAGGCAATGCGGATTTGCTCGCCAAAATCAATGAAGGCTTAGCCTTAACAAAACCCAACGGTAGTTTCGATGCTTTGTACGAAAAATGGTTTGGCCCGTATGAAAATAAGAAAGCTACTTTTTGGGAAGTGTTTCGCTATTTGGCGCCTATTATCGCGATCCTGCTCGGTTTTGCTGGCTATGAATTTTATAAACGTCGAGTAGAACACAAACAAGCTGCAGCCCAACTCGCCTTATCCGCACGAGTTTTCAAAGAAGCCCGTGAAGCGATCATGATTACCGATGCCCATGGCACTATCGTTGATGTCAATCCTAGCTTCAATGAGATCACCGGCTACACTCGATCCGAGGTGCTTGGGCAAAATCCGCGCATCCTCAGCTCGGGTATACATGGTCCAGAATTCTTCGCGGCTATGTGGGCAGATTTAAATAAAAATGGCTATTGGCAGAGCGAATTATGGAATCGTAAGAAAAACGGGGAGCTGTATATTGAAAGTATTACGATTTCTACGCTCTGCGATGCAAATGGCGAGGTGATTCACTATGTTGGTTTTTTCTCCGACATCAGCGAACGCAAAAGAATCGAACTTGAACTTGCTGATAAAGAGCGCCATTTATCCACACTTATTTCAACTACGCCTGTTGGTGTGTTCGAAACTGACCCACAGGGGAATTGCAGCTACGTAAACGAACGTTGGACTGAAATGACGGGTTTATCGCTCGAACATACCCTAAATGATGGCTGGGTAAGCGCACTCTATCCTGAAGACAGAGAAAAAGTATTTAGCGAATGGATGCACTCCGTTAAAGAACAGCGCCAATTCAATTTAGAGTACCGTATTCAACGAGCCGATGGGAAGATTTTCTGGGTTATTGGGCAATCGCGCGAATCACGCTCGGCAACAGGGGAATTATTGGGCTTTATTGGAACAATCACCGATATAAGCGATCGAAAACACGCCGAAGAATCGCTGCAAATGATGCGTTTTTGTGTGGATCACGCGGGGGATAGCATCTTTTGGATCGACCGCCAAGGCAGTATTCTCTATGCCAATCATGCCGCCTGTAGTGAACGCGGTTACACGATCGATGAAATGCTCAACTTGCGTATTTTTGATCTAGACGTTGATTTTCCCCCCAGCGTTTGGGAAATATACTTTGAAGACCTTAAACGGCGCGGTACGATCACGCTCAACACTCGACACTGTACCAAGGAAGGGGTCGTATACCCTATTGAAGTGAATGCCAATTATGTCAATATTGGCGGGCATGAATTTAATTTTTGCTTTCTGCGTGACATCACCGCCCGCTATCTAATGGAGCGAGAATTAAAAAAACGTGAGGAAAAATTTCGCTCGATTATTGAGATTTCGCCCGTCCCCATGGCGTTAAATGACAAATACCAGCACCTGACCTATTTGAATCCAGCGTTTATACAAACGTTTGGCTACAGCGCGGCAGATATTCCAACACTCGCTGAGTGGTGGCTTAAAGCGTTTCCTAATCCTGAGTACCGCGCCTTTGCGCAAGCGCGTTGGCCAACAACACTGACTGTTGCCAATCCAGAACAGCATCCAGCCTCGACTCTGGAACTGAATATCTGCACGCAATCCGGTTCAGTTAAAACCGTGATCATCAGTACCGCCCTTATTGAAGGCTCTGATGAACAGTTAATGGTGCTCTTTGATATCACCGAACGCAAAAATGCTGATGACTATGAACAATTTCGCAACAATAGTCTTGAACAATTAGCGACCCATAAACCGCTACAACATATCCTTGAAGCCTTGGTTTTAGGGGTCGAAAAAATTAATTCGGCCATGGTATGCAGCATTTTATTGCTTGACGATAAAGGTAAGCAGTTTACTAAAATGATTGC
>SXIZ01000106.1 GCA_005779525.1 Methylococcaceae bacterium | reverse complement strand
GTTAGGGGAGATTTTATTACACAACCCCCCTCATTCCCCTTTATGCCCTATGGGTACTTCTTCAAAGGGGGAGGTGAATGATTGCTATTGGTAAAGATTTGATTCATATTTTACAACAGAGGTGCTATGGATATTCACGAGTATCAGGCGAAAGACATTTTAAAAGGCTATGGCGTTAAAATTGCCGAAGGCGGTTTAGCGTATAGTCCTGAAGACGCCGTGCAACGTTCAAGAGATATTGGGGGACATATTTGGGCGGTAAAAGCTCAAATTCACTCTGGTGCACGCGGCAAAGCGGGCGGGATTAAAATTTGTAAAACGCACGATGAAGTGGAGTCTGCCGCTGAGGCTTTATTAGGTCGTAAGTTAGTCACTCATCAGACGGGTGCACAAGGTAAAGTGTGTAATCGCTTATACATCGAAGCGGGCACGGATATTGCTAAAGAACTGTATTTTTGTTTACTGGTAGATCGTAGTTCTGAGCGCATCGTCATGGTCGGTTCGGCACAAGGTGGGATGGATATAGAAGAATTAGCCAACACGAATCCCGAGGCCATTACTAAAATCTATGTCGAACCTGCGGTGGGATTACAAGATTTTCAAGCACGCGAAATGGCGTTTGCCTTAGGCCTGGACAGCGAAATCATGAGTCATGCGGTCAAAACCATTCGTGGTTGCTATCGTGCGTTGCGTGATTTAGATGTCAGCATGTTGGAAATCAATCCTTTGGTGGTTACGCGCAGTGGTGAATTAGTCGCATTAGATGCCAAAATGGGCTTTGATGATAATGCGCTCTTCCGGCAACAAAAAATTTCTGAGCTGCGTGACAAAAGCCAAGAAGACCCTCGCGAAATGGCCGCGGCAGATCGCGGTTTAAGCTATGTGGGTTTAGACGGCGATATTGGTTGTATGATCAATGGCGCAGGTTTAGCGATGGCGACCATGGACATGATTAAATTAGCAGGTGGTGAGCCCGCCAACTTTTTGGATGTTGGTGGTGGCGCCTCGGCAGAACGCACTGAAAAAGCGTTTCGTCTTGTATTAGCTGACAAAAATGTCAAAGCCATGCTGGTGAATATCTTTGCAGGTATTAATCGCTGTGATTGGATTGCAGAAGGGGTTGTACAAGCCGTCAAAAAAATTGATATGCAGATTCCGTTGATCGTGCGCCTTTCAGGGACCAATGTCGAAGAAGGTCGCAGAATTATTGCGGATAGCGGCTTGCCCATTATTACCGCGGATACACTTGCAGAAGCAGCGGAAAAAGCAGTCAAAGCACGGAATGAAGTAGTAGCAAAATTAGCGGCTCAGGGGTAAGCAATGGCAATTTTTATCAACGAAACTACGCGTATTATTGTTCAAGGGTTTACTGGCAAAATTGGCTCGTTCCATGCGCAAGATATGATTAACTACGGCTCGAAAGTGGTGGGTGGGGTCACGCCAGGTAAAGGTGGGCAACAACACTTGGGCTTACCCGTATTTAACACGGTTAAAGAAGCGGTACAACAAGAAGGTGCGGAAGCCAGTATCATCTTCGTGCCCCCGGCGTTTGCTGCCGACTCCATTATGGAAGCTGCTGATGCAGGCATTAAATACTGCGTTGCGATCACGGATGGTATCCCTACGCAAGATATGATGACGGTTAAAAATTTTCTGCGTCGTTTCCCAAAAGAAGACCGCATGTTCTTAACTGGCCCCAACTGTGCGGGTACGATTAGTCCGGGTAGATCTATGTTAGGCATTATGCCGGGCCACATTTATAAACAAGGTAATGTTGGTATAGTTGGACGTTCTGGCACCTTGGGTTATGAGGCCGCAGATCAATTAAAATCTCTTGGAATTGGTGTTTCTTCCTCAGTGGGTATCGGTGGCGACCCAATTAACGGCAGTTCGCATCGGGATATTCTTGAGCAATTCGAGCAAGACCCAGAAACCAAAGTGGTCGTCATGATTGGAGAAATCGGCGGACCACAAGAAGTTGAAGCGGGTCTTTTTGCCAAAGAGCACATGAGTAAACCTTTAGTGGCTTATATCGCAGGTTTAACGGCACCCGAAGGGCGTCGTATGGGACATGCAGGCGCGATTATTTCTGCCGCGGGTGAAAGTGCCGCTGAAAAAGTAGCTATCTTGCGGGAATTAGGCGTGCATATTTGTCCTTCACCGTCGGCGATGGGCGAAACTGTCGCCAAAGTACTGGCCAGTTTGTAATTCCTACAGTCTAATACTGCCATAAAAAAGACCGTTATTCCTGCATCGGAATACGGTCTTTTTTTTAGCTTAGTGTAACCTGATCGTTTACGAATAAATCCACAGTTACCAGTGCATTCCTGTATGATGAAAAATTGAAAAGCATCCGCTTTTCATGCCTCCCAATCCAGAGTATGTCTGGTCATCCTAAGCAAGGAAATTATGAAACTTATCCAAACAGCGGGCGCTACTCTTAGTCTTTTACTGGCGGTATTCATCACAACGCCAGTGTTTGCAGAAGACACTGCGGCTGTCTCGGCATTGAATGTGACTGAGGTGATTAGTTATGTAGAAAAAGCCCTGATAGAAGTGCAACAAAGTGATTTTTCAGCAGCAAATCTGCATTTGAAAGCAGCGCGTGCTGCTGCGGAAAAAATTACCGGGAACGAAGCCATTGTCAAAGAAGCGAATGGCAGCATTATTCAAGGTCAAATAGAATCCAAAAAAGGGGATATCGCTAAAGCCTCGGCACTTTTAAACAAAGGCCTATCGCTGTATAAAAGCTTATAAATTTTAAAATGGAGACAGGGTTAACTTGGTTCCCCTGTCTTTTTCTATTCCGTAGTTAACACCTCGAACAACATTTCATACCACGCTTGAGAGCGTATTGACATTAAAAACACCCGAAAATTCGGGTATAATTCGGGGATTTTTATGACCCGTGATGAATAATAATTATGTCTGACATCAAAAAAGTAGTTTTGGCCTATTCCGGTGGTTTAGATACCTCCGTCATTCTGAAATGGCTACAAGATAAATATCAATGTGAAGTGGTTACCTTTACCGCTGACATCGGTCAGGGCGAAGAAGTCGAACCTGCGCGTGCTAAAGCTCAAGCCATGGGCATTAAAGATATCTTCATCGAAGATTTACGCGAAGAGTTTGCACGCGATTATGTTTTCCCCATGTTCCGTGCCAACACTATCTATGAAGGTGAATACTTACTCGGAACCTCCATCGCACGACCGCTAATCGCCAAACGCTTAATTGAAATTGCTAACGAAACTGGCGCCCAAGCCATCTCGCATGGCGCGACTGGTAAAGGTAATGATCAAGTGCGTTTTGAACTGGGTGCCTATGCTTTACGTCCAGACATTCATGTCATTGCGCCTTGGCGGGAATGGGATTTAACCTCACGTGAAACCTTACTGGCGTATGCGGAAAAACATGCCATTCCGGTAGAAATGAAAAAAGGCAAATCATCGCCATACTCCATGGACGCTAATTTACTGCATATCTCCTACGAAGGGCGAGTACTGGAAGATCCTTGGGCCGAACCCGAAGAAGACATGTGGCGTTGGAGCGTCTCCCCGGAAGCTGCGCCCGATCAAGCGACTTACCTTGAGCTCACTTTTCGTCAAGGGGATATAGTCGCCATTAATGATCAAGCCTTGTCTCCAGCGCAAGTCATGGAACAATTAAACAAAATTGCAGGTGCCAATGGCATTGGTCGATTGGATATAGTCGAAAATCGTTATGTCGGCATGAAATCGCGTGGCTGTTACGAAACGCCTGCTGGTACCGTCATGTTAAAAGCGCATCGTGCCATCGAATCCTTGACTTTAGACCGTGAAGTGGCACATTTAAAAGATGAATTAATGCCGCGTTATGCTTCATTGATCTACAACGGCTACTGGTGGAGTCCAGAGCGTAAAATGCTACAACAAATGATTGATTGTTCTCAAGTACACGTCAATGGCAAAGTCCGCGTCAAATTATACAAAGGCAATGTCATCGTGGTGGGGCGTCAATCAGAGTCCGATAGTTTATTTGATGAAAGCATCGCCACTTTTGAAGATGACGGTGGCGCGTACAATCAAAAAGATGCCGAAGGGTTTATTAAATTAAACGCTTTAAGAATGCGTATAGCAGCTAAAAAACAACGCTAAGCAATTGATAGTAATTTTTTTTTGCAGATTATCTTCCTGGCAGATAACCCCTTCAAAAAAAATCGATGTCAGCAAAATCGTTTTAACTGCTATAATTCGTCAGGAATTTGTGTGGCGCTGATTGCTTCAGTGTCACGCAATTTTTGGTATCCAATGACCCAGAGTTAAGCGGAAAACAATTGTGAGTAAAGTGCGTGATAAAAATGCGGAGACCCATAGTCAACGCAAACAAAATGTATTAATTCTGCAAGATAATGCATCGCAGCAGAGCTTAGTTAAAGTTAATCGTTATTTGTTATACATGGTCATGTCCCTAATGACCGTAGTATTCCTACTCAGCTTTTTACTGTGGCCTGCTCAAGACCCGCTGGATTCGATTAAAGTCAGCACGCAACATTTACAACAAGTCAATCCCGCTATTTCCGCAGAAATCAACACCCTCAAAGGTCAAGTGGTCGGCTTAGTGGGCGGTTCAATCGAAAGCAAATTGCGCATCTTAGAAGAAAGCCTCAAAGCAGGTAGCGTCAACAACGCCATGGGGGCAATCCAAGACCTAAAGCGCGACGTTAAAATGTTACAAGCCTATTCCGAACCTGTCGCAAGCAAAGAACCTGTTGCGTTGGCCAACGAAATCCTGCTCGAAGAACTCACACATCTAAAAAATCTACTGTATCTCACCCTAGCCTCAGCCAGCTTAATGTTTGCTGCTGTTGCAGGCGTTTGGGTACGTAAACAATACCTGTTGGCCCATGAAAAAAAGGCTTTTTTAAGTCAAAACCAAGAATAACACACTGCAGCAGGCATAAAAAAACCGCCTTTGAGCGGTTTTTTTATGCCTGCTGCAAAAGTAAATGGCACCCAGAACAGTCTGAGTGCCGATTAACCTTATTTGCTTAAGAACTCATAAACAGAGTCAATTGCTTGATCTTCAGTTAAACCCGCTTTTTTAACTGCACCAACTGCTAAGATAGCTTCAACTGCTTTAGGCATACCGTTTTTGCCTTGTTTAATAACTTCAGCAAATTTATCTTTTTTCAAAGTGCCAGCTTTGATTAAAGCAGCTAATTGTGGATTAGAGCTGATATCGTGGCAAGCGCCGCAACCGCGACCGAAAGCTTGTTTATAGATTTTCTCGCCCACTTCAGCATCTGCAGAAGCTTGTGCACTTAAAGCTAATAAAGCAACAGTTGCAGCAGCACCTAATAATTTTTTCATTTTTTATATCTCCTCTTTGGTGGTAAAAAAGAACCATCTTCACTCTTTATGGGGCTGGGTGGTTCAATACTTAAGTCAAACTTATTAAGAATAGTTAGCCTAGCTTAAAAGTTCAATTAATCATCTAAATAATTAATCCTAAAATTATTATCAACCATCGTGATGAATAATCACTGAACCTAAAAAACACAGGAAATGTGCCATTTTTAGTGGCAGACAGTTCGGAGTAACGCACATAATTCAGGACAGTACCTAGCCTAAGCTAGTCGGCGGCGTATTATAGCATTGGATTTACTGAATCCGCAGGGCTCTGCGAAGGAATTTATCCTGATGATTTGCGTTGTAAGTTTTTAAG
>SXIZ01000105.1 GCA_005779525.1 Methylococcaceae bacterium | reverse complement strand
ATGGCATGAGTCATTAGGCGGCCCGGTTACCGCTGATGTCTTGCGCTCCTCGTAGTTATCGCGGGGTGACAAAAGGGGCGTCCTGCCCTTTATGCCCTGTGGGTACTTTGCCACCTTGCGGCATCCCTGCCGCACCCCGTTGGGCTCAACCCGATAAATACTGCGGTGCTCGACGCGGTAAACGGGATTAAAACACGTTACTGCGTAACGTCAGTTAGTCAATGTTAATTTGTCGATAATGAGATAAATTTATTGAATTCCTGATTTACATAAACATGAGTTTATACTTTTGATTCCATTTTTCCATCCAGCCTACGACCTCTTTAAATGGCATAGGCTTTGCGATTCCATAGCCTTGGGCATACTCACAGCCTAAGCTGAGTAATTTTTGACCATGCACTATAGATTCGACGCCTTCGGCGATAACATGACGATGAAATATCTGCGTTAAATTAATAATCGCCTCGACTATAGCCAAATCCTCATCATCATTCAGCATGTCCCGAATAAAGGATTGATCAATTTTTAAGGTTTGTGCAGGCAAGGATTTTAAATAGGTTAAGGATGAATATCCGGTACCAAAGTCATCGAGTGCAAAAGAAACCCCCAGTTTTTGGCATTCTCGCATGACCGCAGAAACCTTACCGATATCTTCCAGGGCTGCAGTTTCTAGTATTTCCAGTTCAAGATAACTTGGGTTAAGCGTAGGATGCTTAGCTAAATGTTTTTTCAACTGCGGGACAAAATTATCTTGCAGCAAATGCCGCGGCGCCACATTCACGCTAATGGTGATATTAATGCCTTGCTGCACCCAAATTTCTTGACATTCAAGTGCATGTACTAATACCCAATCACCCAACTGAATAATTAAATCCGTATCGTTGATAGCAGGTAAAAATTCCATCGGCGGTAGCAATCCTCTCCTAGGATGATTCCAACGAATAAGCGCTTCATTGCCGATGATGTCACCCGTCAGCATGTTGACTTTAGGTTGGAAGTACAGCTCAAATTCATGCTGTGCTAAACCCATCTCAATTTGCGCGATTAACTCGCCATGCGCTAAGGTAATTCGATCTAATTGTGGATCGAATCTATGGTAGCGATTTTTACCACTTTGTTTGGCAACATACATCGCTTGATCCGCATGCCGCATTAAGGTTTCGGCATCCGAGGCATCATCGGGAAAAAGCGTAAATCCTAGACTGGCCGAAACACCTAATTTATTACCACGGATTAATACAGGCTCCGCCACTGAAAGCAGCATGCGTTCGAGTATCGCATCACATTCACTTTCTTTATTTAGCTCCTGAAGAATCAGCACAAATTCATCACCGCCGATACGCGCTACCGTGTCTCCGGTACGTAAACAGTCTTTGATGCGGCGAGAGATTTCTATGAGCAATTGATCTCCGGCATCATGTCCATATTGGTCATTGATTATTTTGAAACCATCCAGGTCTAGATAGCATACCGCCATCAATTTACGCGAACGTTTTGTTTGCGCCAGGGCTTGTGACATTCTATCGGCCAGTAACACGCGATTAGGTACCCCAGTTAAGGCATCATAATGCGCAACGCGTTCCAAATCGTATTCATGATTTTTTAAGGAGGTAATATCGGCAAACAGGCCTATGTAATGGTGAATATCCCCTTTTTCATCGCGTACCAATGAAATCGAGGTTAAGGCGACATAGATGTCGCCATTCTTTTTTCGATTCCAAATTTCTCCACTCCAATGCCCATTCAGCAATATCCCGCGCCATAGGCCGACATAAAATTCCACGGTATGACGCCCGGACTTGAGTAGGCTGGGTTGTTTCCCGATCACCTCTTCCCGCTGATACCCCGTAATCCGACAAAATGCATTATTGACATCGATAATAACATTATCAGCATCAGTGATTACAATGCCATCGTGGGTATTAGCAAAGACACTTGCCGCCAGACGCTGTTCCGCCTCACGCAGTTGAATTTCACGGCGCAAAAACTCGCGTTCCAATAAATTATGAATGCGTAATCTCGCAATATCGATATTGATGGGCTTAGTCAGATAATCTGCTGCACCCAAAGTCAAACCCTGCAACTCCGCTTGTTTTTCTTGTAGCGCCGTAACAAAAATAATAGGCACTTCTCGTAACTTAGGATCGGCTTTAAATTGTTTACAAGTTTCGTAGCCATCCATATCGGGCATCATAATATCGAGCAAGACTAGATCAGGAGGATCGGCCTCGGCCAACGATAAACCTTTGGCACCAGACGTCGCAATCTGAATGATATAGTCTTCTTCTAATGCGGCCCCGAGTAATGCGATATTGGCTGGGGTGTCATCAATGACCAATATTTTTGCTTGCGTGATTGTCGTCATGACTCGCTCCTAATCCAATCTAGAGAACGACGTAATTGTTGTAATTGTTGATGAGCTTCTTCAAATTGCAAATTATTAATAAATGCATTGAGTATCGTAAGCTGGGGTGTGAGCGATTGCGCTGCTAACATTTTTTGTAGTTTTTTAAAATGGCTCACCGCACTAAACATATTGTTAGCCAGTGCGGTATCTAATAATTGAAATTGTTGCTCCAGAGCTGCTTGATCATCCGCGCAGATGACATTTGATACTTTGGTGTTACTGTCACTCTGAGGCTCCAGAATGGTTTTTGGCGTAAAATTGATCCACTGCTGCAATTTAGTACGTAATTCTTCACATTGTATCGGCTTAGTTAATACATCATCCATTCCAGCGACAAAACATTGCTGTTGATCTTCTAAAAAGACACTGCCTGTCAAAGCAATAATCGGAATATGGCGCTTATTGCATTCGTGCTCACGGATTTTTCGCGTAACCGCAAATCCATCCATTTCAGGCATCATGCAATCCATAAACACGAGATCCACACTTTCCTTGGTCAAAAACGCCAAGGCATCTTCGCCAGTAGTTACACTGAGAGTTTGGAGGCCCTCGTGTTCCAGCAGCGTTTTCATCACCGCACAATTTAAAGGATTATCATCGACAATCAAGACCGAGGGTGCCTTAGGCAGCAAGCCAAAATCTACTGTCTGTTTTTGAGATCTGTGGGGTTCAGTAACGGTACATTTGATTCGAAACCAAAACCTCGAACCACCTGCAGCTAAACTCTCCACGCCGACCTCGCCTTGCATCAAAGTCGCAAAGCGTTGCACTATGGACAAACCCAAGCCCGAGCCACTATAGCGCCTGGATGCTGAAGCATCTAATTGGGTAAACGGTTTAAATAATTGTCGATGTTTATCTTCGGGAATACCGATGCCAGTATCGGTGACGGCAAACTCAATTTCTACCTGATCAGCGATTCTATTTAACTCCGTGGCCTCGATATGCACAGTGCCTTTTTCGGTAAACTTAATCGCATTACTGACTAAGTTATTGAGCATTTGCTTTACTCGCGTCGCATCTAATAAATAAAATGGCTCCGCAGGATATTTCCAGATACCTGTCATTTCCAAGTTTTTCAACCTCGCAGATTCTGCGAACAACATCATAACTTCATTGATAATTTCCCGCGGATTGGTGCCAGTACAGCACAGGTCGAGTTTGCTGGCTTCAATTTTGGAAAAATCCAAGACATCGTTCAATAAGGATAAAAGAGTTTGTCCCGAAGTTAAAATGGTGTGGGCGTATTCTTGATGCTTTTCGGGTGTCCCATCGGGTCTCGCTAAGAGCTGCGCCATCCCTAAAATTCCATTCAGCGGTGTACGAATTTCATGCGACATGGTCGCTAAAAAATTACTTTTGGCTTTATTCGCCGCCTCTGCGATACGCGTCTTGATTTCATTGTTTAATATCAAGGCCATATGCCGAAAAAAGGGCATCAAGTAATCACGCATGCTCGCGGTGCCCAAAAGATCGGACATTTTTATCGCACCGATAAATTCATTGCCGACTAGCAGCGGCATCACCCAGGTACAGGCCACTGCAATAGCATCATTCTGCAATAGCGTATGCGGACAATCGGACTGTTGTTCGAGAAACTGATGCCGTTTAAAGACTTCATTCACCAGAGGGTCCTGGATTGCTTGCACTATATGGCGGTCACCCAACAAATTGGCATAATGGATACTATCTTCATACAGATAATAGATTTCAACATTAGTTCCGCCCAAACTGCCCCCTAATGCCGCCATTAAGCTATCTAAAAAGCCTTCGACACCCGCAATGGGGCTTAATAACTCCACCATATGCAAGACTAGATGTAAATTCGCTTTTTCTTCCGATAATTTACGCACGCGTATTTCCAATTGTTGGATACGCTCTAGTAATTGTTCACGTGTAGGTTCAGGGCTGGTCATGTTGTTGCCTCCGTTGCGCAATCGCCTCGGCAAGCACGGATTCCAGATGCTCCAAATTCACATCCATCCACAGTAGCGGCAAGTCTACAAATTTGGCTGCAGTTTCTGCCGCTTGCACAAAATCACCGTTGCAAGGTGTTCTTAACGCCAGAATATACTTATGGCTACTGTGAAAGATCTCTCGAATGACTTCATGATTATTGCCAAAACAGGCGGTAATCATTGGCTCCCAGGTGAGCGCCCAATCCTCTAATAAAAAATAGGCTCCGTTGCCTAATTCCTGCATAAACCGCTCATAGCCGAGCAACATGACGATACAATTTTGCCCTTCTGTGCGGCAAGTGTGATGCTTTTCTAGAATAGTCTCCATTAAAGGATGGCAGCTACCATAAAATACCAGAGCTTGCTGTTTATTCTGTGCTATTTCTTCTAAGGCCTCATTTAACTTGGTCGACAACTTATTGAGATAGTTGTGTAAAGATGAATCCAGAAAATGGGTATAAACTTCCCAGTGATTTTTAGCGATCAACAGGGTGACTTCCTTATGCAAAATGCCACAGCCCACTATGACTAGCGGGGTAGTTCGTTCTTCATGCAATTTGAAGGTTTTCATAACCATGCACCATATTCAAATGCAGCTGCCAACATAGCCCGAATATTTTCTTCGGGTATCGATAAGGGCATGACCCCGGTACCAAATAAAAAATGTCCACCGGGTTTGCCTATATCGATAATACGTTTAACCTCGTCGCGTGTCTGGGACGTGCTCCAATGAATCATTTTGATATCATCAATCACCCCACACATCAGTCCACGAGTATTTATTAAACGTTTCGCTTCGGCTAAATCCGCCAAAGGGCTAATGTAATGCGTGCTAATTGCCAGTTCATCAAAGACTAAATCGATGACCGCGTTAAAGGGAGCCATCCCGCAGTAATAAACCAACCCAGCACGATCAACACCCTGTAAATCCTGGATCATCCACGGCAGTATGTCCTTACGAATTTGGGGTAAGCTCAGAAAATACGGTGAACCAAAAGGGCTGGCGTAGATCAGCACATTCGCACCCGCGGCTTTAAGCGCCACCAGATGTTTTTGAAAAAAAATACTGCATTTACGGATTAATTCGTCGCGTAGATCAAAGGGACCGAGTAAAAATAACTCCATCCATTTATCCATCCCCATCAAAATCGCGGGTAAGGTGGTTGACGCAGTCAAATACGCACAGATCGGATGGGTATGCCCGACTTCCTTACGCAATATGGCCATGCATTCGGCAATCGACTGCCAGGCTGGGTGCAGGGTAATGTCGTCAGGTACTTCAAATTTGGGAATATCATCTAAGGTTTTGATGACGAAATCTTCGACATTGGGCACGCCGTTGTCAGCAAACAGAATTTTTTGACAGCCCAATAATTCCGCTTCTTTGCCTACGTAATGCAAACTCCAAACATTATCATGGCCGTAGCGTTGTAGCAGCTGCAGTTGTGCTTCAGCGACATACTGACCATTCGCAAAATAGGCTTTGGGGCTTAACTTCAAGAGTGCCGCTCCCTGATCCAATAAATTACAAAACACGGGGATGCGCGGTGCGGGGTTACCCATGCTTGCGGCAGTAAGGATATCTAGGGGGGTCATGCTTGCACCGCATTAATCAGATTTACTATCATTTTTGCCGCCGTCACCCCGTCTGGAGCCCAGGCGTCGGCACCGACTTTGATATATAAAGTTGGGTCAAAGCGGTAAGGCGCGCCACCGACGGCAATTTTTATTTTGTCTTCCAGATTTTGCGCTTGCAATAATCTCCGGACTTTTAAGCTCCCCAATTCACTGGTGGCGGTATGCACCATCATGGCTGAGATGGCAATCACTTGTGCTTGGTGTGCGATCGCCTCCTGCACAAAATTTTCAGCGGTGACATTCACGCCTAAATCAATCACCTCGACCATCAGTGATTTCAAACACCCCATCACTATCCGCTTGCCGAGTGAATGCAAATCACCGTAAGCCGCCCCAATCACCACTTTACCTACAATATTGGGGGGCGAGCTAAATTTTGCCAACATACGTTCTGTCACATCGGCAGCGATTTGCGCGGTCATAAAATGCTGTGCCAAATTCGAATCTGGATCTTTCTCAATCCTCGCCATCATCGACTCCACTGCCGGAATGATCAGCTGAAACACGATATTCTCAGGCGATATCCCCGCTGCTAACGCACTATTAACCACAGCTAAGGCAGCGTTTTTATCTGTTTCAAATACCGCTTCGTTATACGCTTGAATGTAGGCTTCCATCATTATTAACATTCCTGAATGCTAGGCTTGTTAATCACCCATTGCACACAAGCGTAAATTCTCAATAAACCGCTCTTCGTAGGTTGTGATACGGGTTAAATTGATGACTTCGGCACAGTGGATAATCTTTGAAATTGCACTGGCGCGTTCAGTATTGAACAACATGTGTTCTGCGCCAATTAAACTTGCGTTTGCTAATGAGTATAGTTGATGAGGAAGAATCGGCGGCACTAATCCCAAATACATCGCATTTTTTATATCCAGATGCTGCCCAAAGTTTCCACAAATCCAGAGTTGCTGTATCGCGTCCATCGTTAGATCTGCTAAGTGCAGCATCTCTAGGATAGCGGCTGCAGTTGCCCCCTTGGCACGCTGAAAAAGATCAATATCGTACGCCGTGATAGCTGTTTTGGGATTGTGTGCATCCAAGCTATATTCATGAATTTCTTGGGCAAATCTTCCAGAAAGTTTAATCACCCCTTGTTGGCGTAACTGCGCAATCGCATCGACGAAACCGCAGGCACAAAAGCCGCGTGCGGGAGCTGCACCGATGGTCTGCAATCTATAAGACGCATCTTCCCAGGTCACTTTAACAATCGCGCCCTCCTCTACCAACATGCCATTTTTTAAGCCCATGCCTTCAAATGCTGGTCCACCCGGCACCGAGGTAATCCAGAGCGTGTGACCATCCCATAGCGCAATTTCAGTATTGGTACCAAAATCAATCAATAATGCAGGAGCAGAGTGCTCGGTCAGCGCACTGGCGATGACTCCTGCTAGTAAATCTGAACCGATAAAACCTGCCAAGGGTTGAATAATGGTCAGCATGGCAGCAGGCATACGCCATTCACTAAGCCATAACCGCGGATCTGCGGGTTGACATTGAATGGTATGTTGCCAATTTTCCGGGTCGAGTAGCGCGTCATCATGATCTTCACAGAGTAACGTTAGCATCGCAGTATTACCCACGATCAATACCTCACCAATTTGTTTAATAATTGCGGTGATTTCGCCGATATCGCGGCTTAAAATATCACGTACTCCTGCGATAATCGCATCTCTGGCAAGTTTACCTTGGGTAACTCCACTGCTATTTTGCCGTTCTGACGCTAGGCGAGTTAACACATCACTGCCAACACTGAGTTGTGGATTAAGCGTGTAGCGCCTGCCCATACATCGTCCTAAGCCCCGATGCCATAATGAAAGCCGTATACAGGTCGTCCCGAGATCCACCGCAATTCCGTACACATGCTGCTGCAGATCAAGTCCTGGATAATCAAAAGTTGAAAATTCCCCGTCAGGTAAACTTTTCCAAATAGATTGGGGGGCAGGATTGGCTAAATATAATTCTGCGTCACTGTATACAGTCAGCTGGCAGGCCAAACGCATACCTTGTTCTAATTCATCGGCAGGAATTTTTTGCCGCTCAGTTAAGGTAATCGCATTAAAACTGCCACGCAAAGTCTGAATCAGACAAGCACCACACATCCCATTCCCGCCACACGCCGCGCGGACTCTAAGCGCTTCATAATCCATGGCCTGCCGGATAGAAATATGGCTGGTTAATTGCAGCGCAAGTGTTTGTTTTGGGCTCCGAATCTTAACCAAATGACAGGGGCTCTCCCCCAGGGTTAGGTGCTGCATATAAAATCTCTGAGTTAGGGAGCGTTAGACTGTTACTTTAGTTACGTTTACGGATTGCAACAGCTTGGTTGCTGCAAGCCTTAATACTGCCTATGCCAAGTATAGTGCCGCCAAAGAATTTGCCCTGACGAATACGCAGAAAAATTATTCCCCGTTTTGCTCAGGCGTTGAGCTTGCGATGCTACTGAAAATTCAGAGCCTAAGTGCTATGTGCGTGTTGATTTTCCTTGTTGAATGCCCTTGCATTCATACGCCTTGGGGTGCACCACACCCTTATTTGCAAGCAACTTCAACTTTATGAGCGGCATCGACTCAATATATATGCTGCTGTCATAAAAATGACTCATTTACAGGTTGATAATACGGGCCTCTGCTCAAGAAAATGGTGACCAATATGAATGATCTAGACACTTTACTCATGCAAGTATTGGAAAAAAAGTTACTTACCACGGTTTTTCAACCCATTGTATCTTTGCATCATAAAAACATCATTGGCTATGAGGCGCTCACCCGAGGCCCAGAAAATAGCTTATTGCAGCAACCCATGGCACTTTTTGAAGCCGCCGAATATTTGGGGCTGACCACCCGTTTAGAATTTGCTTGCCGTGAAGCAGCGTTAGATAATTACGCCAAGCTCAAACTACCGCACAAATTATTTTTGAATGTGAGCCCCAATGTCCTGTTAGAACCTGACTTTAAACAAGGTCAAACCTTGCATTATTTAAAACGTTTAGGGATGGGACCGAATCAGGTGGTGATTGAATTAACCGAACATCACCGCATTATGGATTTTGAATTAATTCAAGAAGCGGTCACCCATTACCGGAGCATGGGGTTTGAGATTGCGTTGGATGACTTAGGGGCAGGATATTCTGGCTTACGCCTGTGGGCAGAACTGCTCCCGGAGTACGTTAAAATTGACAAGCACTTTACTCGAGGGTTGCACCTTGACCCGATTAAATTAAATTTTGTCCGTTCTATTCAAAACATGGCACATTCGATGAACTGCCATGTCATCGCCGAAGGCATAGAACAACGCGAAGATTACAACGCGATTAATGCCCTGGATATTTCCTATGCTCAGGGCTATTACTTTGCTAAACCGATGCCAATCCCCATGGCAGACATTGATCCAAGCTTATTTAACAATATTGTCGTCCAACCTCAGCCTTTAGCGGGCATTCATTCCCAAACGATTGCGAGTATTAGTCGACCTAAAATTGCGTTAGACATTGGAACTAAAATTGCCAATGT
>SXIZ01000104.1 GCA_005779525.1 Methylococcaceae bacterium | reverse complement strand
GTAGAGATAGGGTTTTTAACAAACTAACTTAAGACAAATAACTAATTCTCTTTTTTTATCAATAAAATCTCCTTAAAAAAAAAAAAAAAATCTTATTATATTTTAGATCCAACCAAAGAATTAAGCAAAAAAAATAGAAGTCATTCTTTAAAATTTTTTATAAATTAATTTAAAAACAGTTATTTATAATATTTTTTAAAAACTATCATCATTCTTTATTAGGATTACATTCATTTATTTGGCCCAATAATTCAATTTTTTTACAATATATTTCCTACTAATAAAGTATATTTTTAATTTGTAGATTAATTTAAAGCAAGCCACCGAAAGTAAGTGTTTCCCTGCAGCCTTCATGCAGTTAACATAGTGCTTTTTGAGTTGAGTTATGAACGCGTTTCAAAAACTGGGGATACGCTTAGCAGAAGGCTTCCCGCTGTGGATCATCTCTGGCTGCATCTGGGCTTGGTTACAACCAGAAGTCTGGGTGGGTTTCCAACCGCATATTTCTTTAGCCTTGGGCATTATTATGCTCGGCATGGGATTGACCTTAAAATT
This sequence comes from Methylococcaceae bacterium, assembly GCA_005779525.1. Classification (GTDB taxonomy): domain Bacteria; phylum Pseudomonadota; class Gammaproteobacteria; order Methylococcales; family Methylomonadaceae; genus SXIZ01. The sequence goes on along the minus strand of SXIZ01000104.1, from coordinate 2,786 downwards.
ATCCGACTTTGCTGCTGTGGTGCGTATGCCTAAAATAGTGGCCTTAGGGGTGTTTGCGCATTTTTTTATCATGCCCTTGGCTGGCTATTTTGCCGTGCAGATTTACCAGCTCGATACCGCACTGGCTATTGGTTTGATTTTAGTGAGCTGCTGCCCATGCGGCACCGCATCCAATGTGATTTGTTACCTATCAAAAGCAAACGTAGCGTTAAGTGTGTTATTAACCATGTGCTCTACGATCAGCGCGGTGGTCATGACGCCTCTACTGACTAAATGGTTAGCGGGTGCCTATTTACCCATTGATGCCTGGGCTTTGTTTCAGTCGATGTTATTGGTAGTGTTATTGCCGCTGATCGTTGGCTTAGCGATCAGTACCATTATTGATCGCTTGCCTACAGCTTATCGCGACCGCAGTCAAAACCTGTTAGAGATCTTAGGCCCTCTGATCAGCGTAGTATTAATCGTAATGGTGGTCGGGAGTATTGTGGCGGGCAATAAAACTTTAATCAGTGAATCTGGTGGTACTTTGTTTGCAGCGGTGCTGACTTTGCATGGCTTGGGCTTTGCGCTGGGTTATCTGAGTATGCGCTTACTGGGATATGGCGAGGCAGAATGTCGCACAATTTCTATCGAGGTGGGCATGCAAAATAGTGGCTTGGGGGCTTCCTTGGCTAAAACCCACTTTGCCAATTTAGCCAGTGCCCCAGTGCCTGCAGCAATCTCCGCCGTGGTGCATTGTTTAATCGGAAGTGCCTTAGCGGCGATTTGGGGGCGAAATTTCCCCAAAGTCTCGCGCTAATAGCTTGCTAGATTTTTTCCAGCCTCACTATCCACCGCTAGTCTAGAGTCGCAAACGCCTTGCCCCCGAATAACGGGGGCAAGGCGTATTACTACTCTTCGCGCTGCACCTGCTTGGGCAACGAGCGATTAAGCAGAAAATACACCACCGGAATCACAACCAAAGAAAACAAGGTGGATGCGATGATGCCAAAAATAAAACTCCAGGCCAATCCAGAAAAAATCGGGTCCAGTACTATCATCATAGACCCGAGTACCGCAGAAGCCGCCGTTAAAAAAATAGGATTTAAGCGCGTTGCCCCGGCCTCAATAATGGCATCCGCCAAACTCAGGTCAGGGTGACCTCGGTAAATTTTCTCAATAAAATCAATCAAAATAATCGAATTGCGCACCACGATGCCTGCTAGCGCGATCATGCCTATCATCGCCGTCGCGGTAAAATACACAGGAGTTGCGTAGCCTCCCACCGGGCTGGTAAATAGATTGATGAGCCAAAATCCCGGCATGATGCCAATCACAGTCAACGGAATTGCGATCATCATGATTAACGGCACCGATAATGAACCGGTTTGCCCAACCAAAAGAATATAAATCATGACCATGGCGGCCCCAAACGCCAAACCGAGATCACGAAACACATCTACGGTTATTTTCCATTCCCCTTCCCCAGCCAATTCGGCGGTATAGCCCTGTGGCAACGGTTGTTGTTTTAAATGATCGAACATATCCAAGATGGCTTCGACCGGACTACGACCTGCCATTTCCGCTGTGACGTAGGCGACGCGTTGTAAATTTTTATGATAAATCGTCTGTGCGCCTGCTTCGAGTTGCATCTGCCCTAATTCACTCAGGCGTACTAATTGCCCATTTGCCGCTTTCACCGACAATGCCAACAGATCTTCCGCCGAAGCACGCGCCGCTCTTGGCAGTTGTAATTGGATCACTAAGGGTTGCCGTTCATTTGCTACATGCAAAATGCCGATATCGCCTCCCTGAATTGCCAGTTTAAGGGTTTCAGCAACATTTGCGGTGCTGATCCCCAACAAGGCGGCTTTGGTGTGATCCAACATAAAGTGCAATTGCGGATGCGCAGCTTCTACAAAATCATCCACATCGACGACGCCGGAAGTCGCTTCTAAATCATTGCGCACGCGTTTAGCAACATGGATTAAATCCTGATACGTTGCTTGCGGCGGACCATAAACTTCCGCCACAACCGTGGATAACACCGGGGGACCTGGCGGCATTTCTACAATTTTGATATTAGCGCCAAATTGTTGTTCGATCCGATCAATTGCAGAACGCATCCGCAAAGCAATAGCATGTGAGCCTTGTTCGCGCCGGGTTTTATCCGCCAGCACGATGCGTATATCCCCGGTATTTTGGCCAGCGCGCAAATAATAATGGCGTACCATGCCGTTAAAATCCATTGGCGAAGCAATACCGACATAACTTTGAAAGCTGCTGACTTCATTCACGGTGGCCAAATAGTCACCTAAAGCAGAAGCTACCTGTTCAGTCGCTTCCAAGGTGTTGCCTTTAGGCATGTCAATAATCAGTTGCAGCTCGTTTTTATTATCAAAAGGCAATAATTTTAACGGCACCACACGGGTCACTGCCATCATCGCAGAGGCGACAAACGCAAGTGCCACGCCACCTAAAAACAGTCCGGCACGCCAATTACTCTGCAGCAACGGCGCTAAAATGGCACGATATAATTTAAATCCCCGGGTATTCTGCAATTTAAATTCTGGCCCATGATCTTTGCCATAATCGCCTTTTAATAAACGATAGCTCGCCCAGGGCGTCACCGTAAAGGCAATAACTAAAGACAATAGCATGGCGATGGGAACATTAAACGCCATCGGTCCCATATAAGGCCCCATCATTCCAGTGATAAAGAACATCGGAATAAACGACATGATCACCGCGAAAGTCGCCAAAATCGTCGGGGGACGAATTTCATTCACGGCGGTCAGCAAGGCTTG
>SXIZ01000011.1 GCA_005779525.1 Methylococcaceae bacterium | reverse complement strand
ATGGCACTTGGCCTTTAAGTTGAACAATATTGCCACTAAAGCTTATTAAGCAGTGCGCGCCACCGCATGCCTACACCTTAAAATGGCATATACGCCAGTCTTGTCCCCGTATCGATCAGCAAAAATAAACCGCTAGTGCACATTAAACGCTTCATACCAATCCACCGTAACAACTAGCTCCACTTTTTTTCCTTCCCCCCGCATTAAACACTTGTAAGCAGTGCTTAAGTCATCTTGGTTTCAGGTAGGTCGGGTTAGCGATAGCGTCACCCGACATCTCCAGCAAGACATTAAGCTTATGCACTTTAAAAAAAAGTATAGCCAATTACCCAAGTGGAGGGTTTATGTATGAAAAATCTTAAATGTTACGGTTTAGCGTTGTTAGTACTCACGCAAAATGCCTTGGCGTTCAACATTAACGGTGCGCCGATGCAAGCGGATTATGTTGTGCACGAGCACGAAACCTTGAGGGTGAATAACAATGGGGAAAGTTTCATAGTGAATAGCGCGGGTGAGCATTTTGGTGCAAGGATGGCGCGCGAATCGGAGCCGCAGATCTGCAATGATATTCAAGGCTGGGTATTTAAAAAGCCAGCGGACTTAAAGCTGTTGGCTAGCTGGACCAATACGCCGCGTTTAAGTATGCGCGCTGCCCACAAGCTGACGGCCTATTGTGATAAACATCCTGAGATGGATTTAGAAACTGCGAGTTGTAAAGCTACCGCGTGGTTTTCATTTTTGTGTTAAGGCATCACCCGCTGGGGTGGTGGAATTTTTCCTCCCCCCCGGCATTGTAATAATGAAAGCAGGATGTTTTAGAAATCCGCAAGACTTTACCACGCTAAGTTCAGGTTTTGGGATTTTAGCTGGGTTGATCAAGCAAATTGCTTGGCACCAAACAAGATTATTCATAGATGTAAAGGGGGCGTTATGCGCACAAAATTAGTCTTGATCATGTTAGGCAGTTGTATTTTAGGCAGTCATGTTGCAGAGGCTGGGCAGTTGACAGGCTTTAGTCAATCAGGAGTTGTGATGGGTGCGCGAACTTCGGTAGTCGTGCAAAACCAGCGAGTTGGAAGTTATCTTCCGGTTTGTCATCTCCAATCGTCTGACGGGCGGGGTAAGCGTTCACGGCAGTTCGCTGGAAAAATATGCTGAAGCTTAGTTAGGTTGATTTTAAACCTGCTGTCCTGACAGGGCGGCAGAAAGTAAGTAAAAAATTTTTTTTATAATTTAATTGAGGATAAAACCATGATAACTTTAATCGTAATTATGTTGTCAGTCGTTGTAACTAATGCGTTTGCTATGGATGTCGAAATTAGGGACGCAAAAAATGTGACTAACGTGGAAAATAGAAGGGGTGGTGTTGTTAATATCGATAATCGGACTCAAGTAGATGCGCGTACTTCAGAAACGGTCATCGAAGCAGAAAATGCAACGGTAATCGAAAATCAACGTGGTGCGGAAGTTGAAATCAATAATTAATGGGTCGCTCACTCTGAGGATATGACTATGCAAACGCTAAAATATAGTTGTTTAATGCTGTTGTTACTGAGTCACAATGTTTGGGCCTTGACAATTAATGGTGCGCCTATGAAAGCAGATATTGTGGTCGGTAACGGTGAAAAGGTAGTAATCCGTAATAGTGATGCTGGGCAGAGCGTGCAAATTATCAGGCATACGGCAGTTGCTCCGCCAGCTGTTGTAACGCCAGTAGCTGCTAAAGTTGAGCCGAGTGTCGCGCAAGTGACACCTAGCCCGGTAAACGTTGCACCTAGTGATACGCCACCGGTTAACCAGGGTGCGCAGCTTGCTCCTGTTGTCCCGGCTGCGGCTACTGGAGTGCCAGCAGCTACGCCAAACGATAAGCACACCGCAAAAGCTAAGACAGGTAAAAAGGCCAAAGCGCATAAAAAAGCTAAAACGGGAAAAGCAGACTGCGGTTAACGGCTGTTGCAGGCCGCACCTCTCGCCAGAGCTATTATTGCGCGAGAGGGCGACGGCTCTCCCTGAAAAATGCGGGTGGCCAAGAAATCGCAGTGCAGTCGTGTCATTTAAGCACAGGCGTTCTGCATAGAATCCTGAAGTTTTTCGGAGTAAAGTCATGGGACGTCAACGATGGGGTAAAAGTCGGTTGAGACGAGGTGCTAAGCTTAATCGACGACATTATCAGTTTAAGCGTAGCGCACAAAAGCATGTGCAGCCAAAATCTACGGCACTGCAAATTGTCGCAGGCGGGATGCAAGTGATCGGACTGTTGCTGGTCAGTTATTCAATTGTTGCGACGCTACACTCTGGGCTATTGATCTCTGCGAGTATATTGCAGGATACGGAAGCGCTAAGTTTGGTGCTAGGGGTGGGCATATCTGCTATCGGTAGTTTGCTGGCGGGGAATCAACAGCTGTCGCCCAATTCGACCACTTTAGAGGAAGCCAGCGCAAGCGCTTTACCAGAGCAGCTTTCTATGTCGATTCAAACAGTAGCCTTCCACGAGACTGTACCTGTTCAGTCGAACACCGCCGAAGATTAAATCGAGTACTCAATCAATTTTATAATGACAGGTTTAAATAAAAAAACGTTCGTGGTGAGCTTGTCGAACCATGTACCACAAAGCCATTCGACAGGCTCATGGCGAACGGATTATTTTATTAACTGCCAAGACAAGTTTGACTAAGTACTAGCTAAAGCACAAAATCAAGCAGGTAGGCCTTATGTTCGCTTTAATTGCCTAATTGCTAAGCTCTCCATTAAAATGTACCGCAGGCAATGGGTGTATCTAGAAGGAGACAACTTTGAGAATGCAAGTGTTTAAATGGGGGATATTGCTGTGCCTGCTAAGCCAACCAGGGATAAGTGAAGCTAAACGGCTGGCGTTAGTGATAGGCAATCAGGAGTATAAGCATTTCGACCCCCTAAAAAATCCAATTAATGACACGGTATTGTTAAAGCAAAGTTTAGAGAACAAGAACTTACAGTTTCAGGTGATGGCGCCAGTTAAGAATGCAACACGTAAAGATCTTATTGAAGCATTACGTAACTTTAATGCCCAGATTGCCGAAGGTGATATTGCCTTGGT
>SXIZ01000103.1 GCA_005779525.1 Methylococcaceae bacterium | reverse complement strand
TAAATGTGACCATAGGATATTTGAAGTCATAAATAAAGGTTAAGTCTGTATGACTAGTACTCAGTAACAATATAATGTTGGGTGGAAATAAAAAACCGTTCGTGGTGAGCTTGTCGAACCATGAACCACAAAGCCATTCGACAGGCTCATGGCGAACGGAATATTTTAGTACCCGACAAAACAAGATTGACTGAGTACTAGTTGGAATGGAGTACTGCGGTAAGAAAAATCGGACTAAATTGATTGAGTAAATCGAGAATTATAATCGGGCGCAGGTGCAGGTTAAATAAAAAAGTGAACTTGTAATTATTTAGAGTCTTTGTGCCAATATTCACACAGCATCTTAAGAATGTTTTAGATTATTCACGATGAGGCAATTGCATTTTTCAAAAATCAGTTACACACCACATTAAAAGTAATCAGCGTGCTTCAATTGTCTGATTATGCAGCGTAGGCGTTGCTCCATGAAATTACGGGGTTTCGTCTATAGTCTAAACGGGGGCAATTTTAAAGAATAGACAACTTGAGTTAATAGAGTTTTTTGTCTCGCCCAGAGCCTATGTGTGAATTGGATTAGCATTCATTGATTTTTTGTTCGGCATCGATGATTGGTTGCTGCAAATCAAATAGCGCGGACTGTGTGGTTGATACCTGTTCGAGTGTGGTAACAAAATGCACGGCAGCCAATATGATCAAGACAAAAGCCAAACTTGGGATGAAGAGCGTAAGTGAAAAACTCTGTAGTGCAGCCCAGATTAATCCTAGTACTACAAAGATGCCGTAAGCGGCTAGTAATACTAATAGTATTTTTATTACGTCAGAGTATTGCGCAAAATAGACACTTGCCCCTAATAACAAGGGGACTAATAGCATATATTCAAATTCACGTTGTTCGGTGTCGGCGTTTTCCGAACGGGAAAAAAAGCCCACAAGCAGCGATAGACAAAAAGGCAAGACATTCAGCAGCAAGTCTTGGATTTTTTCTAATGAATAACGCATCAACTCGCGGCTAAATAGTAACGTCCAGGGTTGCGCATCAATTGCCCGCGCCCACTGGTAGATAAATACACTATGCGGAATCATAAAACCAGCGCAAAGCCACACGACGGTATAAAGTAATCCAGCTAGATAGCATTCCCATTGTGCTTGTTGGTGATTCTGTTTGGCTTCAGCGATTTTCTGAGGCAAGCCTTCTAACCATGCCTTGTGCTCGGCGTGGTTCAATTTTTCTTTTTCGAGTGCTTGCTGTTGTTGGTATTGGCTTTCTTTATCGGCCACACAAGCATCAAAACGCAGAGTATCCGAGGCCGTAAAACAACTCGAAAAACGTAAATCTGAATCGGTTGAAGGTGCGTCGTCACCGGGGTGAATGCCCTGTAAACTGACAGCGCCTACAGTAGCATTAGATTGTCGCCGGGTTACGGCTAAGCCTTTTGACAATAACAGTGGATCGACGGCATTAAATTGAAATTGAAGTTCGTTACCCGTTAAATGGGCTAGTAATTGTCCCAGTGTGGTCGGTTTAGCTTTAACCACATCCCGTAACCGTTCCGCGAGCGTCAAGGTTTTAGCGGAGGCATGCTCCGCTACTGGCGCAAGAAATCCCGTATTACTTGCAATGGACACTAAGCGCACATGCGCCTCTTTGGCCGCCTCAAACCAGGGTTGTAGCGGGATTGATTCAAATTGCCCCACCACATTGTCTACTCGTTCGGATCCAGGGGGCAATGCCTCTCCAACAAGAATCACCGTGCTATATTGGTAAGGCTTGAGTGCGGTGAGTAGCGAATGATAGCCTTTTGGCATGTCATTGACCCTTCGCGTAAGGGGACCGACGTCATCACGTACCGATCTTGGTAGGCTTTTCCGTAACTGACGGGCTAATTGTGTAGCCTGTCGTGTATCTTTAGCCTGTCCAAAGTTGATAATATGTAGCTGTTGGACATCGATAGGCTCATCCAGCAACTTTTGTAGGCGGGCCTTGGCAAAGTCACGCAAGCTTGTATCATAAGCTGAGTCATTTGGCGTCCAAATTTGTAAATTGGGTAAAGCATCGGAATAGGTAATACTGCGCTCGGTGGGCGTTTTGCTGAGCAAATCACTCAGCGTTTTTAAAGTATCCATATCGGCAGAAACATCGTGTGCACCGGGACGCAGTAAAAAATCAAGCCAGGCTTGGTTTAATTGAGTGGTTTCCTGTTCAGACATAGCGGCAGCCGCGTCTGCTGTCACTATATCTAGGTTATGTAAAGTATTGGCTTGTTTAAGGTTAGACTTGGTGTCAGTAGTTTTACCCAGCGATGCTACGTCTGCAACATTATCCGCCAAATTAAAAATTTTGAACCAAATGTTGGCCTGTGCAGCTGCAGACAGGCATAAAGTCAGACATAAAATGCCTAAAACGGATTTCATTTTCATAAGCCAAGGATTTAGCAGCGGCTTATTGTTGGGGTATGCAAAGCTCACAACTAAATCTCCACAGAAATGATTAATAAAGTATCTCAAATAGCGCTAGTATTTATTAAGCAGACTGGCGGGGGAATGAAAAAAAAGCAGCTCTCACCAACGACTAAAGGCCGATGCGCATAGCAGTAAAATAAAGCACTTAATCTGCCTGTTGAAAACCTGAGTCTTGTTATAATCCTGCGCTTTATGACCCTATTTCACAATTCTGGCAGGAGCAGTTCATTATGGTTTTCAGCATGTCTTTTTTAATGAAAGGAACAGCTCCGTCCAGGCAATATCGCATTGCTGTTCTGGTTTTAAGCGTCAGCATATTAGGGCAAGTCAGTGTGGTGAAGGCCGCTAACCGAATTGCCTTGGTCATTGGCAATGCGGATTATTCAGTAGGTCGCTTAAACAATCCGGTCAATGATGCCCAAGCTTTGGCGGAATTGCTGGAAAGTTACCAATTTGAAGTCATTTACAAGTCCAATTTAAAAGATCGGGAAGCGATGGAATTAGCCGTGGGTGAATTTACCGAAAAACTCACTGGTAAGGAAGTTGGTTTGTTTTACTATTCAGGGCATGGAATTCAACGCGAGGGCGAGAACTATTTAGTTCCGACCCAGGCAAATATCGATAAACCCTTGGTGGTACCTTATCGTGCGATGAATGTAAAATTCCTGCTAGATTCAATGACTGCGGCTAAGCCCGAACTCGGAGTAGTGATTCTGGATGCGTGTCGGGATAATCCCTTCCCGCATGAAACCAAAGGTGGTGCGAATAAAGGGCTGGCCCGGATGGATGCTCCCAGCGATACCATTATCGCCTATGCCGCGAAACCAGGGGGCTATGCTAAAGATGGTGAGGGTGAACATAGTCCCTATGCTCAACACTTACTTTTACAAATGCAGAGTCAGCCGAACCAACCGATTGATAAAGTGTTGAATAAAGTTAATGTGGCGGTAGAAGACCAAACCCATGGCGAACAAAGCCCACGTCTGGAACTCACCCCGTTGCGCCGCGAATATTGCTGGACGCCGTGTATGAATGCACCTCCGCCCGCACCTATACTCACGCTGCCTGAAGTACCCATTCCCCCAGAAACCCAGCTGACGGTCCAAGTCAGTCCAGAAGCGGCGACTGTACGCTTGCTGGATATGTCCACCCGTTATCAGCCAGGGATGCGCCTGAAACCCGGTAAGCACTTGCTAGAAGTCACTTCTCCGGGTTATCGTCGCTATTTAAAAGAAATTAACATGCCCAGCGGCGAACTTGTGCTGCCAGTGGTATTAGAAGCGGAGGTGGCTACCAGAATAGAGCCGGAAGCTAAACCTGCTCCCGTTAGCCCTTCAGTCAGCCGTCCGGTGGCAGACACTTCCGGGATAGACATGGTGCACATCCAACCGGGTTGTTTTCAGATGGGCAGCCCTGCCTCCGAAGCTGAGCGCGATAACGATGAACAACAGCATCAGGTGTGTTTGACGACAGCGTATGCCATCGGCAAAACGGAAGTGACGCAAGGGCAATGGCGGCAGGTGATGGGCAATAATCCATCTTATTTTACAAATTGCGGTGATGCTTGTCCGGTGGAGCAGATTAGTTGGGATGACGTCCAAACCTTTATCCAAAAACTCAATGCGCAAACCGAGGGGGGATACCGCTTGCCCACGGAAGCAGAATGGGAATATGCGTGTCGCAGTGGCGGGCAGGCGCAAAGCTATTGTGGTGGCAATACTCCTGATGCGCTAGCGTGGTATGACAGTAATGCAGGCAATAAAACTCATCCCGTTGGCAGCAAAGCGCCGAATGCTCTAGGGTTGTATGACATGAGTGGGAATGTATATGAATGGGTGCAAGATTATTATGGAGACTACCCCAGCAGTTCAGTGACTGATCCGCACGGACCCACAGGCGGCGCTGTTCGCGTCTTCCGCGGTGGCAGTTGGCGCTACGACGCGCGCTACGTGCGGGCGGCGTTTCGTGGCATCTACAGCCCCGACGGCCGTTACAGCAACCTTGGCTTCCGCCTCGCCAGGACGCGTTAACTTTTGCTTTCTTACCTTTTTACCTTTTGCCGGGTTTTTGAGTCGTAATTAGTCGAGAAGAGGCTTAAGCGATCACGGAGCCGCGCCTGGTCTGC
>SXIZ01000010.1 GCA_005779525.1 Methylococcaceae bacterium | reverse complement strand
GGATTGTTCGTCATTCCGCCCATTATCTTTAAATTCATCTAAAGCATCCGCTTCGCGCACGCGAGCAAAGCCGCTGTAATAATCAGGTTTACTGTTAATTATCTCTGGTCGAGTAAGATGCGGTGTTTGATTACTGGCCGCGCCAGAACTGGCCCCATTGGTATTGTTTGCGTTTGGGGTGGCTGATGGAATGGGCTTTGTTTGTCCAGGAATTTCCAGGGTTTGGGTCACGGCGGCGTTGGTTTGCAAGGGAACGTCAGAAGTGACTACGGTTGCGATATTACGCCACAAGAGATAACCGACCACCACGGATACCACCAGCGCGGAGACAACTATATATATCCAACTGGCGGCGGCAACGCGTGCTACGGTTAAACCGGGCATGACTTCAACAACTTTACCCGGGACACCTTTAGATTTTTTATATATTTGTTCTACCATCGCTGCAGTGAGTGTGCTGTTCGAAGTCGGGTTGTCAGAATGTGTTTGTAGATGCTGCAGATACTCGCCACACTGGCTTAAGGACAGCGGAGGAATTTCGACATAGTGACAATCATCAATCTCAGGATCGGTTTTATGTTTGCGGCCTAGGTCTTCTTGTGTTAATGCAAACACGATGCGCAGATTAGTAAATCTGGTCGCATATTGCACTAGCGTAGCGATTAACCCAGAGACGAGTTGACCCGCATCATCAATAAGTAACACCACGGATTGGTTGTGCTTGCCAAAAATGGGGAGGAGTTGTTCTACACTTTCAACGCGCCCGCCAGAGACATGTTGTGCCAATTCCTTAAATAAATCTTGCTGGATTTGTTCAAAACTTAAACGCTCAGTCGCTTTGATGAGTAATAGCGGACCAAATTCATCAGCATTTTCTTTTAAAAGCTGTAGAAAAGTTGATTTGCCTATACCCGATGGGCCAAAGATGACCAAAGACTGCCTGAGGTTGCGAATTAGATGGGCAAGTAAGTCTAATTTTTGCGTACGCTCTTGGGTAATCAGGGGAGTCAACATTGCACGCCTCGAAAATACTGTTTGGTTCGGGTAGAGAGATTAGCTGCGACCATAGCTCGTCAGTGTCTTTTCGATTAAAGCACTATCGACTGTCAGCGGTAATGCGGCTTTTCCGATTCTCTCTAGCAAGATAACGCGAATTTTACCGTCTATATTTTTTTTATCGACCGACATAAGCGCGATAATGCTGTTTGCATCTAACGCTGCAGGTGGCGTAATGGGTAATTGTGCGCGCACAAATATCTCTTGTATGCGTTGCACGTCTGCTTGAGTCAACCAACCAAGGCGGTGCGATAAATCAGCTGCCTGACAGGTTCCAATCGCCACGGCTTCGCCATGTAAATACGTGCCGTAGCCTGTGCCCGTCTCAATGGCATGCCCAAAGGTATGTCCGAGATTAAGAGTGGCGCGCGCACCTGTTTCAAATTCGTCTTCGTTAACAACCTGCGCTTTATTGAGACATGATCGCTCGATGGCATAGCTTAAGGCCTCAGTGTCGCGGGCAAGCAATCGCTCGATATTGGCTTCTAACCAAATAAAAAACTCTAGGTCGCGTATAAGACCGTATTTAATGACTTCTGCAAGACCTGCTGAAAATTGGCGAGCATCTAAGGTCTGCAGCACCGAGGTGTCAGCGAGTACGCATTGCGGTTGATAAAAGGCACCAATCATATTTTTGCCTTTGATATGATTTACTCCTGTTTTTCCGCCGACGGAGGAGTCTACTTGCGCAAGTAAGGTGGTTGGGATTTGGATAAATGCGATCCCCCGTTGATAACACGCGGCGGCAAATCCCCCCATATCTCCAATCACGCCGCCACCTAAAGCAATCAGCGTGGCATTACGACTAAAACGATGCTCGAGCAAACAATCAAAAATAGTATTTAATACCTCTAAGGTTTTGTATTGCTCTCCATCGGGTAAGACGCATTGACACACTTGATAACCCTCTAACGAAGCCATCAATGGCTCTAAATATAGCGGAGCGATGGTGGTATTAGTGACGATCAAAACTTGTTTTGATTTGATGTGTTGCGCTAAAAGGGCAGCGTTATTATACAGCCCTGGGCCTATGATAATGGGATAGCTTCGTTCCGCGAGTTCTACCTGTAGTGTTTTATTCATTGGATTTAATTATTAACAGCTTCGTAGGCCTTGAGGATATTTTTAACCACGGTCTTACTTTGGAGGTCACCCGTATTGACCTCAAAATCCGCACAGTCTTGATATAAGTGTTCACGTTCTGCAAATAGCTGTTCGGCACGTGCGCGCGGATCTTCTGTTTGTAAAAGCGGGCGGTGATTATCACGTTTTGTGCGTTCAACAATTTTATCAATTGAACAAGATAAATAGACCACAAAACCATGCGTTTGCAATAGTCTACGGTTCTCCTCGCGCAAAATGGCACCGCCACCAGTTGCAAGCACAATGCCACGCAATTCAGTTAGCTGTTGGATCATTTTTTGTTCCCGATTGCGAAAGCCTTCTTCTCCTTCAAATTCAAAAATAGTCGGAATGTCGACGCCAGTTGCTTCCTCTATGGCTTTATCGCTGTCATAAAAGGGTAATTGCAGGGTGCGTGCCAGTTGCCTACCAATCGTAGTTTTACCTGCACCCATGAGCCCAATAAGATAAATATTTTCAGATTGTTTCATATGGTTTAAAACATTTTTTAACGAGCATGTGTAAGTTCTCAAGAAATAATCGGCAGGGTGTTTTCGGTGTACCATTTTTAACAGTATACCCTGAGATAATTTTGTGCATAAGCGCGTAACTAAACCTTTAAGTAGTTATGACTAGCATTTTAACATTTTTCACATCATGCATAACATGTGCAATTGAATCTAACCTTCTGTGCATAAAAAGTGCGCCCACATCCAAGGCGAGGTTTTAGCCTTGGAGTGTAGGTTCTTGTTTAGAGCTGCTATTGCGGCATTAAACCTTCAACAGCTATTTTAGGAGTGACAAAAATAAGTAATTCCCGCTTTTGATCGGTATCAACTTTATGGGAAAAAAGAGGTCCGATGCCTGGTAAGTCGGATAAAAATGGGATGCTATCAGCGCTCTTATTGCGATCGTTTTCAAAGACACCGCCTAAGACGATAGTTTCACCATCACTTACCGTAACCGTGGTGTTGATTTCCCGATTGTTGATGCGCGGGTTGGCGCTTGCATCGCGCGCCTCGTCTTTTTTGATACTTAAGTTCATAATCACACTGCCGCTGGGCGTGATTTGTGGAATGACTTCAAGTTGTAAAATGGCCTCTTTAAACGTCACCGACGGGGTGGTTACGCCATTGATTACCGTAAAGGTTTGGTAAGGGATTTGTTGTCCTTGGGTAATGACTGCTTTACATCTGTCTGAGGTCATGACTCTAGGGTTAGACAGGATTTCCGCATCTCCGGCATTTTGTAAGGCAGATAACTCTAGATTCAGAACATAATCCGCGCCGCGCGCCAAGGTCATGCCGAGGGCGGCCGGGGGAAAGCCAGACGCCACAGCTGCGCCCGTGGCTCCAAGGTCCACCAGCGCATCTTTAACATTCAAGCTGCCATCGACATTGCCCGATGTGCCATTGCCTCCTAGTGCAAATGTTTTGCCGCCTCCGACATCGGCTGCTTTGGAGGCGCCAAATCGTACGCCCAATTCTTTGGCGAGATTGTTTGAGGCGAGCACTATGCGAGATTCGATCATCACCTGTCTAACGGGTTTATCTAATAATTCAATCAGTTTGCGGATTTCGGTGATTTTTTCCGCAGTATCTTTGATGATCAGCATGTTGGTGCGACCATCTACGACTGCAGTGCCACGGGTCGATAACAAGCGGTAGACATCCTGTTGACCGTTGCCTGAGTTAGAGCCATTTAAATTTCCGGCTGCGCCCCCAGAATTTGCTCCGCCTGCGCCTCCCCCAACGGAGCCTCCGCCACCTCCACCACTGCTGCTCAATAAGCTGGTTTGAGCTTTAGAAATGGCGCACCCGTCGACACCTCCGGTAGATAAACCCGTCACGAGTAAACGAAAGTTTTCGGCTTTGGCATAGTTTATTTGAATGTATTCGGTTTTTAAGGGCTCTAATTGCTCAACAACTTTTTTGGCTTCTAATTCGTCGGCTTCTATTCTATTAATGTCCGATGTAGGCGCCACCAAAATGACCGAGCCATTCATGCGTTTGGATAAACCTTTAGATTTTAATATCAAATCCAGAGCTTGATCCCATGGAACGTCATTCATTTGTAGCGTGACTCTACCTTGTACATTATCGGCCGCGACCACATTTAATTTGGTAAAGTCTGCCAGAATTTGTAATACCGCTCGAATCTCAATATCTTGAAAATTCAAGGATAATTTTTCCCCGACATAGGGAAATTTTTCTTTTTCTTGTGCAACTTTCTCTTCTTGGGTTAAGGGACGAAACTCTAATGTAAATTCACCGTTGCCTTGAAAGGAGGAATAATCGTAGTTTCCGTTGACGGGGGTAATGGTAATGACGGTATTGCCGCCTCGCATTTGCAGCATCACGTTTTTTACCGGGGTAGCAAAATCCGAGACATCTAAATTTTTATTTAAGGCGGGTGGTAAAGTGGTGTTGATGAACTCAACTTCAATTTTGCCAGCAATTTCTTTGGAATTAATCAGCGTGTTTGGACTCGCTAAAGCAACAATCACTCGCCCTTCGCCTTTATCTCCGCGTCTAAAATCGATATTCGAAATACCTTGTGGGGGTAAATAGCGGGGGATACTTGGCGCATTGTTTAATGCTGGATTGGCGTGGGGAATGCTGGCGTGGTCTGCCTTCGCAGTTAAGGTGAGTAAAACTTGATTGCCTTTGAGGCTGACGTCGTAAGGTACACTTGCAAGTAAATTAACGATGACGCGCAAACGGCCCTCAGCTTCCATAAAGTAAACATTCGATACGACACCTTGATTGATATTAACGGTTTTGGTGTTTAAACCATTTTTTATCCCGGAAAAATCCAAGGCTATTCTGGATGGATTGTCAGTTTGAAACACCTGGGGTGTTTGAACTTCGTTATCCATATTGAGCTGAATTTGCAGTTTATTGCCAGTTAAAGAGACGGCCTCTACGGATTGTAAGGTTGTTGCGTTTGCCCACGAGCAATTAAGCTGCAATAGCAATACGAAAATCCAGAACATCCACTGCCCATAGGGGCTAGCGTGGTGATTATTGTGTAAATGGCTACCTTGTTTATGACTCATAATCCTATAACCTTTATTCCGCTAAAACCAGGGGTAATGTTTGCTCTTGTTCGCGCCATGAAATGCCTGGCTTATCTTCGACAATTTCTGTCAGCTCAATTTTGTCGCTACTTATTCGGGTAATTTTTCCAAAATGCATACCCAAATAATTACCTACTTGTACCTTATGAATATTGGTCAGGTTGGAGCCTTTATCATTATTACTGTCATCTTTAACCGTGATTAAACCCCATAACACCGAATTCACGTTGACGGTTCCAACCATTCTTAAGGCATCTAAAGGATAGTTTTCTAATTCTTCTTTTTGATGCAACGGGTCTGGGCGAATGCCCGTGCCATTAGCAATGTCAGTAATAACGTCCTGATCACTTTTGTTTATGGCAACAAAGGGGTCGCGCAGACCATTCGTGTCAAAGAGAAAGGGTTCTACCACTTTAATTTCAGGGAGTGGCTCAATGGCAGATTTGGGGCGGATTTTAACTTCGTTGATGTATTTGGTAAGATCAGACATGTCATTATCACTGCACCCGAGTAAACTCAGACAGGCAAATCCGGCGAGTGCATTGCAAATTTGCCGAGACAAGCGTGGTCTAAACTTGAACCCAAACATTATTTACCCACCTTTCTGATTTTGGTTGCGGCTGTTTCATCGGTTGAATGTTCATTATAGGTTTTAATAACCGCCATCATTAGCAATTTACCACCTTCCAGTGGTTTAATGTCGACATCATGCACCGTGACCACACG
Organism: Methylococcaceae bacterium; assembly: GCA_005779525.1. GTDB lineage: Bacteria > Pseudomonadota > Gammaproteobacteria > Methylococcales > Methylomonadaceae > SXIZ01. Next base: position 16,364 of record SXIZ01000010.1, on the reverse strand, counting down.
CGGCAGCGAGGCTAATCCACTGACAAAAGAGCCTAATTGTGCGTAATGACCAATAACTTGAATGGATATGGGGAGTTCGGTATAAAATTCTTTGTGCTCTTCTTGACCAGGTTGGAACAGTTTAAATTCTAAACCATTGGCTAGTCCGGTTTGTGAAATATCAATTAACAGATTCGCAACTTCAGCCTTGGTGGGCATTTGTTTGATCATTTCGCCTAGAGAGACTTCAATCTCTGCGAGTTGATCGATGTAATCTTGCAGATTGATGGCTTTCTTTTGTTTAAATTCAAATTCAACTTTGAGATCGCTTTCCTTTTTCTCTAAGGCATTTAATTCGTCAAGCTGCGGCAGCGTATCGTAATAAATCAACGCGCCAGCCACTAAGCAGCAAATCAGAGCCACTGCTCCCGCTTTGATTGGTAAAGGCCAGCTTCCAGAGGCATTTACATCCCAATTGACTTCGGATAAATTCATTGTGCCTTTTTCTCCTTTGGCTCTTTTGCAGTTTGCGGCAAGCTTTGTTCAGCGGTTAGCGTAAAATCACTGAATTGACTGCCGGAATCAGCTTTCTGTGCGCTATCATTCTTGTCCATTCCTCGAATTATTTCCAGTTTGGGGGACGCTAACCAATCAGAATTTTCGACTTCCCGCATAAATGCCGATACCCGAGCATTCGATTGCGCCTTGCCTTGCAGGGTTAAGGATTTTCCTGCTTGTCGGAGCGCGGTTAAATAAACACCGTCGGGAGTACGTTTTGCAATTTCATCAAACAAGTGCACAATTTGGGGACGGCTTTCTTGTAGGCCTTGAATTAAATCAATTTTGACTAAAAGTTTATTTTTTTTACCCTCAATTTCTTTGATTTCAGTGATTTTGTTATCCAGGACAGCGATTTCACTTAAGAGGGTTTGATTGCGAATGTTTTGAAAATCTTTGAAACCTTCAATATGCATATGTACTGCAGCAAAAATAGCCAAGACCAGCGCAATGCTCAAGCCAATCGCACTGATAAAATCTTTTTGCCGTTGTTGCCTACGTTCTTCCCGCCATGGTAATAAATTTATTCTGACCACTAGGTAAAACTCCTTAATGCTAAGCCGCATGCGACCATGAGTGCGGGGGCGTCATTACTTAAAACTTGTGGTTTTATGCGGTTCGATAATGCCATGTCGATAAACGGATTGGCCACAAAGGTCGGAATCGCTAACTCTTGCTCGACTAATTTTTCTATCCCTGGAATGGACGCGCAGCCCCCCGCCAGGATGACGCAACTCACACCGCGATTCGCACTCGAAGAGACGAAAAACTGCAGCGAGCGTGCAATTTGTTGCACCATCGATTTTTTAAAAGGCAATAATACATCGGATTCGTAGTTATCGGGTAAGCCACCATGGCGTTTAGCCATACCTGCTTCTTCATGCGAGAGCCCATAGCGTCTTTGAATTTCTTCCGTTAATTGTTTTCCGCCAAAGTTTTGCTCACGAGTATAAACGGTACGTGATTTGTAGAGCACATTTAAGGTCGCCATGGTCGCGCCAATATCCGCGATGGCCACGGTTTCGTTGATAAGTTCTTTAGGTAATTGGGCCGTCAGTAGGCTGAAAGCGTTTTCCATCGCAAAGGCTTCTACATCCACCACTTTCGCTTTTAAACCTGCCATTGTGAGCGCTTCAACACGATCATCGACATTTTCACGTCGCGATGCGGCAAGTAAAACGTCTACCAATTCTGCGTTATTTGGATTTGGACCTTGTACCTCAAAATCCTAGTTGACTTCGTCTAAGGAGTAGGGAACATATTGATCGGCTTCGACTAAAATTTGTTCAGCCATGTCATCATCAGTGAGTGAGGCAGGCATGGTGATGATTTTTGACATTACCGAAGAACCGGCCACGGCGACGCAGGCATTTTTTAATTTGGTATCCGATTGCTTGACAGCACGTTTTAAAGCTTCGGCAATGACTTCAATGTGAATGATATTTTTATCTACCACAGCATCTTGCGGCAGCGGAGCCACGGCATAGCTCTCCACTTTATAGCGCGATCCTTCTTTGCTTAGCTCCAGCAATTTGACAGCGGCAGTACTAATGTCTATTCCTAAAACCGATGTCGGTTTTCGATTAAACCAAATCATTCATGACCTCTGAGTGTAAGAGTAAGGGCATTCTATAAAAAACTACTTGCTTGAATTGACTCGTGAGCGATTAATCATTGTGGCTCGAGTTGTTAAGCTTCTATTCTACTGCGCATCTTTACCACTAAGAAACTCAAAGCATAGCGCTAGTCACTATGTTTGGAAAGTGCAAAGGTGTTTACAGGTCAAGTCTTGCTGAAGTATAGCTGTGTTTTGTTATTTTTATACCCACGTTAAAGGGATCTAGATTTTTGTATCTAACATATAAATTTAGCTTTATAGAAAATAATAACTTATAAATCAATAGGATTATATATAAATTTGATTGTTTCTAAGTTAAGTACTTTGAAAATATAAAACTTATTTTAAATCATATGTTTAATCTCTGAAGTGAGAGGTTCGCGTATTTTCGGCTCCCGATAGCTATAAAGTTAAAATCACTAGGTTTCAGTCTGAGCTATTTTGCTATTGTATCTTTGTATCAAAATTTACACTAATATCAATTAATAACCAATACTTCTTTATAAAATTCTTGAGACTTAATAACCGTTTGTACTGGGACTTATGCTTAAGTGGCTGAACAAAAATGCACAATTTTCCAGTGACTATCATTTATAATGCCAAGTTTTAAAAACCCGTTGTCGTATAAATAAGGTTTTCAATATTTGATTTATAGCGGTCGTGTCCCCCTGTAAGCCGCTTTATTAAGTCCCATCGGTATCCCAAAAACAGTAGCCACCGATGAGCAATACTATCAATTAAGGATTTTTGTGGCTAAATCATCATTGCGGCGTAAAATTTTAAAAGGCTTCGTATTATTGTTCTTTGTGCTGGTTGCTGGGGGGATTCTGGCGGCTTATTTCGTGATAACGCCGATCTTGCAAGATCTGCCCGATATACATAGCTTACAAAATGTACAGTATAAAGTGCCATTGACTGTCTATAGTCAAGACCGCCAATTAATCGCCCACTTCGGCGAGCAAAAACGCACCCCCATTGAATTTAAAGATGTGCCTAAGCAGTTAATAAACGCGTTTTTAGCGGCGGAAGATGATCGTTTTTATGAGCATCCGGGCGTCGACTATCATGGTTTATTGCGCGCGGGCGTGCAGTTGTTGTTAACCGGAAAAAAAAGGCAAGGTGGCAGTACTATCACCATGCAGGTCACGCGCAATTTTTTACTGAGTTCAGAAAAAACGTATGTGCGTAAACTCAAGGAAATTATTCTGGCGCTTAAAATTGAAAAAACCTTCAATAAGCAGCAAATTTTGGAGTTGTATCTCAATAAAATATACCTGGGGCAGCGTTCCTATGGGGTGATTGCTGCTGCTGAAACCTATTTTGGCAAACCGCTGAATGAATTAAATCTTGCTGAGCTTGCGTTAATTGCAGGTTTGCCAAAAGCACCCTCGGTTTATAATCCTGTGACCGATCCTGATAAGGCCATGCAGCGACGTAATTATGTGTTACGCCGGATGTATGAGTTAAATTTTATCTCGATTGATCAGTTAAATACCGCCTTAGCCATTCCCGTCAGTACTAAAACGACTATTGCACCGGATCAGCGTATTGAATTGGATGCTCCTTATATTGCGGAGATGGCGCGGCAATTTGTGATTGATCAATATGGCGAAGAAGCGGCGTACGGTAATGGCTATAGTGTCTATACCACGATCACTGCGCCAATACAGACCAGCGCAACTCAAGCGCTACGTTCCACCTTACATCAGTATGACCAACGGCATGGTTACCGTAAGCCCACGAAGCAACGTGATTATAACCCTGTATTAGCAGAAAATGAGGTTATTGGGGACACCTATCCGGTACAAGTGACCGCTATTAGTGATTCGGAAGTCCGGTTTATCACTCAGGATCAGCGAGAGCTTGTGATACATTGGTCACATTTAAAATGGGCGATACGCAGTGAGGCGCCATCAGCAGCGGCGATCAAAAAAGTATTTAACGTAAATGATATTATCCGGGTCAGGCAAACAGCCAAAGGTGAGTGGGCAATTACACAGGTGCCTCGGGTAGAAGGGGCATTTGCTGCTATTAATCCGCAAACGGGGGCGATTATGGCATTGGAAGGGGGGTTTGACTTCTATCGCAATAAGTATAATCGTGCTACGCAATCCAAGCGGCAGCCAGGTTCAGGGTTTAAGCCAATTATTTATACCACGGCTTTAGAGAATGGCTTTACCCCTGCCAGTGTGATTAATGATGCTCCAATCGTGATTAACGATCCTACGATCAAAGGGGGGTGGCGTCCTGAAAATTTTGGCAATAAATTTCATGGACCGACAACGTTACGTAATGCCTTAAAATATTCGCGCAATATTGTTTCTATTAAATTACTGATGGAAGTCGGTATTAAAAAAGCCGCCGAGACAGCCATGCGCTTTGGCTTTGAAGCTGATCAAATCCCTAAGTCCTACTCAATGGCTCTGGGAAGTGGTGAAGCTGCGCCCCTGCAAATGGCAAGAATGTATGCTGTGTTTGCTAATGGTGGCTCCTTAGTGACGCCTTATTTGGTAGAGCGTATTGAAGATCAAGAAGGTAAGGTGGTCTATCAGCATAAGCCGGAAGTGGCACAGCGTGTTATTTCTCCCGCAGTGAATTACTTAATGAATTCTATGTTGCGTGAGGTTGTGCAAGGCGGAACGGCAACCCGTGCTAAATCCCTGGGAAGAAAAGATTTGGCGGGTAAAACCGGAACGACCAATGATCAAAAAGATGCTTGGTTTAATGGTTATAGTCATACTGTCTCCGCATCTGCTTGGATTGGCTATGACAATCCAACGCCACTGGGCAATGGTGAAACAGGTGGGGAGGCGGCGTTGCCCATGTGGATGAGTTTCATGCATGATGCTTTGCAAGGACAGCCAGAACAAGAGTTAGAGATTCCACAAACAGTGGTTAAAACGTATGTGAACTCTAAAACGGGCGGCATAGCAAAAGAAGGTAGCAAGGAAGGTGCTTGGGAGTTTTTTGATCAAAACGTGAAGCCTAAAGCGCTGACCCCTGATCCTGCGGCTGCCAACAAAGCAGCATCTAAGGCTGCGGCGGCAAACGTGGTCAAGCAAACAAGGCAAAATATTGAGAGTTTATTCTGAGAGCGTTAGAGTCAGTAGTTGTTTGTTCTAGCGTTTTCTTGAGTATGAATTGAGCTGATTCTTGCAGGGGGGTGTGCTAACCATCGCGCTGTTGGATTTGCCTAAATGCGTTAGCAATTCATGGTTAAGTTGGCTAAAGCTAGAAGAGGTGATGGTCGGGCTAGGACAAAGAGGCTGTAAAGCTGAAAAGGAGGGGCGATATATGCTTTCATATAAAGCCCCGGGCACAATTACTTCGCGTACTTTTTACGGAATTTGTCCACACGACCTGCGGTGTCAACTACACGTTGTTTACCGGTATAGAATGGATGGCATGCAGAACATACCTCGATGTTTAAGTCGCGTGCCAGCACGGAACCTGTTTGGAAAACGTTTCCGCAACCACATGTTACGGTAATTTGTTTATATACTGGATGAATTTCTGGTTTCATAAATTATCTTCACATTGCCCGTAATTGAGCCACACATAATAAGAGAACTGCGTATAATACGTGGTACTCAGAAAAACTGCAATAAATAGTTCATACATGCGGATTATTACTTTTAACACTAACGGGATACGCTCCGCAGAGCGCAAAGGCTTTTTTCCCTGGTTGGCAGCCCAGCAGGCCGATGTGGTCTGTATTCAAGAAACTAAAGCGCAAGAAGCTCAGCTTGATAGTGCGCTGCATTACCCTAATGACTTTTATTGTTACTATCACGATGCCGAAAAAAAAGGCTATAGCGGCGTTGCCTTGTATTGTCGGAAGCAGCCAGACGAAGTCAATATTGGTATTGGTTGGCCAGATTTTGATAATGAAGGACGCTTTATCGAGGCGCGTTTTGGTAATTTAAGTGTAATTTCATTGTATCTTCCGTCAGGTTCTTCAGGAGAAGTACGGCAAGCTATTAAATTTGCTTTTCTCGAGCGTTTTTTGCCCTATTTACGTGAGTTAGCGGCTAATGGTCGCGATACCATTATTTGTGGGGATTGGAATATTGCTCATCAAACCATCGATCTTAAAAACTGGAAAGGTAATTTGAAAAACTCTGGTTTTTTACCCGAGGAGCGTGCTTGGATGGATCAGTTATTCGCGGATCATAATTGGGTGGATGCTTTTCGTCAGGTCAATCAAGAAGCTGAACAATATACTTGGTGGTCTAATCGCGGACAGGCTTGGGCCAAGAATGTTGGTTGGCGTATCGATTACCAAATTGTGAGTGCCTCTTTAAAAGCTAAAATTTTGGCAGCCGCTATTTATAAAGATGAACGTTTTTCGGATCATGCACCATTGATCATGGATTACGATTATCCGTTTTAAATTAGTCTTGCAGGGATAAATTTTTGGGGTGGCCGTTCCAGGGGGCGACTTTAATAAGCAATAACATCCCTGGAATCGCTGCGATAAAACAGATCAAGAAAAACAACGTCCAGCCAACGCTTTCAACGATATAGCCTGTGGCGGCATTAGCAAAAGTGCGGGGCACGGCCGCTAAGCTGGTGAATAAGGCAAATTGCGTGGCAGTGTAAAGTGGGTGCGTGGCTTGTGCAATAAACGCCACAAACGCCGCTGTGCCTAAGCCAACACCTAAGGCTTCTACGCTTATCACTAATGCTAGCCAGCCTAAGGTATGTCCTACGACCGCCAACCAGGCAAAGCCTAAAATCGCCAGCATCTGCACCACACCGAATAACCATAAGGCCCGATTGATGCCCAGCTTAATCATCCACAGTCCACCCAGCAGTCCTCCGATGACACTGGGCCATAATCCCGCGTTTTTAGCGACTAAGCCAATCTCGGTTTTACTAAAACCTAAATCCAGATAAAACGGCGTTGCCAGGGCGGTAGCCATACTATCACCGAGTTTGTATAAGAAAATAAATGCCAGAATTTGTAAGGCCGATTGCCAGCCATTACGGTGAATAAATTCAAAAAATGGCTCTTCGACGGCTTGTCTTAAGGTTTTGGGGGCGCCCTGCTGAATAACAGGTTCCTGAATGCATAAGGTCATCAAAATGCCCGGTAGCATAAATAGTGCTGTTATACTAAATACCCAAGGCCAAGCTAAAAAATCCGCTAAGATCAACGATAACGAACCCGGAACTAAGCCGGCAATTTTATAAGCATTGACATGGATCGCGTTACCCAGGCCTAATTCTGGGTCATGTAAAATTTCACGCCGCAAGGCATCCAAGACGATATCCTGCGACGCACTCAGAAACGCGACCGCGCCTGCTAAAGCCGCGATCAGCCATAAGTCGAGGTCGGGTTTTAGCCAGCCAAAACCCGGAATACTCAGTAATAATCCCAGTTGGGTAATGCATAACCAGCCTCGACGACGTCCGAGGATGGGGCGGTAACGATCAAAAAACGGTGCCCATAAAAATTTCCAAGTAAATGGTAATTGGATTAACGCAAACAGTCCGATCGCTTTTAAATCCACGCCCGCAGAACGCAGCCACGCAGGTAATAAGCTAATAAGAATATACAACGGCAGGCCGGAACTGAAGCCAGTAAATATGCAAATTAGCATACGTTTATTGCATAGTGCATTTCTCAGACTTAAGGATTGCGGCATCTTGGTTCTCGTTAGCAGTGATTAAAGCGAAGAATAGGAGGAAGTGGTAACAAAGGCGAGATTCTAAAGCTGGTTAAAAAAATTCTGCAATAAAAAAAGGCCGAAGGCTGTAAACACCTATCGGCCTTTTAATCTGCAAAACACCCCAGAAGGGTAAAGTTTAAGGTCTAGCCATTAATCATGTAATGCACGACGATGCTACCTGCATAACCTGCTGCAATCGCAGGAGTCCATTTTAAATGGCTGAAGAAGGTATATTTGCCATCGGATTGACCCATTAATGCAACACCCGCCGCAGAGCCAACTGACAATAATGAACCGCCTACGCCAGCAGTCAATGTCACCAGCAACCATTGGTACAGATCCATGTCCACACCCATGTTTAATACTGCAAACATCACTGGAATGTTATCTACAATCGCAGAAATCAAACCGACTAAAATATTTGCGGTGGTTGCGCCTAAGCCTTCGTACATGGCGCCAGACAACAATTCCAGATAACCAATATAGCCTAAACCGCCAACTGCAAACACCACACCGAAGAAGAATAACAAGGTGTCCCACTCAGCTTCTTTAACTTTTTCGAATATATCGAAGCCGTGTTCGCCAGGAGGAGCGTGTTTTACTTTTAAATAATAACCGTACAGCATTAAGGCAGATAAACCTACCATCATGCCCATAAATGGCGGTAAATGTAACATTTGTTTAAAGCTGACCGCGGTGCAAATAGTCAATAAAAACATACCGCAAATTTGTAAGGCGCCGGGTTTTAATTGCACAGCTTCTTCATTAGTCGCTAAAGGTTGTTCATCAGGCACCGCAAAGTACATGACGGCTGCAGGTACAGCATAGTTCACTACAGAAGGTATAAACAGTTTGAAGAAATCAAAGAATTCAGCATACCCTGCTTGCCAAACCATCAGGGTGGTAATGTCACCAAAGGGGCAAAACGCGCCGCCAGCATTTGCCGCGATCACCAAGTTAACGAAACCTATGCTCACAAATTTTTCGTTATTACCACCTACTGCCAATACCACCGCACCTACTAATAAGGCCGCAGTGAGGTTATCTGCAACCGCAGACAGGAAGAACGTAATAACGCCAGTAATAATAAACAACTGACGATAACCAAATTGTTTTCTGACGAGCCAAGAACGTAAGGCTTCAAAGACATTCCGCTCCGACATGGAATTGATGTAAGTCATAGCCACTAATAAGAACAGCATTAATTCAGCATACTCTTTTAGATTGTATTCAAATGCTTCATGTAACGCATCTGTTGAGACTCCGGCTTCAGTTGCAAGCACCGCAGCATGCGCCCAGATAATACCCGCAGCTAAAATTACCGGTTTTGATTTCCGTAAGTGCGTAAACTCTTCAGTCATCACAAAACCGTAGGCGATGATGAAAATCAGAACGGTATAAATGCCGCGTTCAGTTCCCGTCAGGCCCAGATTTTCAAAACTACCCGCTATCGCGAACTCGGGTAATAACAACAAACACAAAAATGCAAATAAAATGCGCGCCAAAATAACCTCCCAATACATTATTATTTGGCTGCTATAACAAGCAACCTTTAAAAATTTAACAACTAATGATAGCACCTTACATTAACCTTTGTCATTTTAAGGTGCGCAGTATATGATTACTCGCTATTTTTAAAGCTCAACAGGCATCCTAAAACCTTACTTTATGTATCAGTACAACGAAATCGATCAAACCCTCATTGAGGAACGTGTTACCCAATTCCGCAGACAAACCGAGCGTTTTCTCAAGGGAGAAATCGCCCCCGATCATTACCGGACTTTACGATTAATGAACGGCTTGTATATTCAGACCCATGCTCCGATGTTACGCGTAGCCGTTCCCTATGGTCTATTATCCTCCAAGCAACTGCGCAAGTTAGCGCACATTGCTAGAACCTACGACAAAGGCTATTGCCATTTTACTACGCGCCAAAATGTACAATTTAATTGGCCAGAATTAGCGCAAACCCCTGATATCCTGGCGGAGCTTGCGACTGTGCAAATGCATGCCATTCAGACCAGTGGCAATTGCATGCGTAACACGACGACGGATCACCTTGCAGGTATTTGCAAAGATGAAATTATCGATCCGCGCCCATTTTGTGAAATTATTCGGCAGTGGACCAGTTTTCATCCCGAATTTGCGTATTTACCGCGTAAATTTAAAATCGCAGTGACCGCTGCGGCACAAGATCGCGCCGCCACCCAATTGCACGACATTGGCTTGCATTTGGTTAAAAATGCGGCGGATGAAATTGGCTTTAAAGTTTTTGTCGGTGGCGGCTTAGGACGTACCCCAATTATAGGACAGGTTATTCGACCTTTCTTGGAACAAAAACATCTACTATCGTATTTGGAAGCCATTTTACGCATTTATAATCTCTATGGTCGGCGGGATAATAAATACAAAGCTCGGATCAAAATACTGGTCAAAGAAGAAGGTTTAGAAAAATTTACGCAATTGGTTGAGGCTGAATGGTTGCGCATCCGCGATGAATTAGAGTTGACAGCTGAGCGTATCCAAGAGATCCAACAGCATTTTGTTCCTCCTGCCTATCAAGCGGCGGCGGCCAGTGATCTTAGCTTCAACACGCATTTAACCGAGGATGCGGCGTTTGCTAAATGGGTAAAATACAATACCCTTGAGCACAAAATCCCAGGTTATCGCGCGGTGTTTATTTCATTAAAAGCACCAGAGGTACCCCCTGGTGATGTGACTGATAGCCAGTTGGATGCGATTGCCGATTTAGCAGATCAATATAGCTTTGGCGAAATTCGTAGCACGCATCGGCAAAATCTAATTTTAGGCGATGTGCAACAGGCCGATGTCTATGTGTTATGGCAAAAATTAACCGCGTTGAATTTAGCGACGCCTAATATCGGTACGGTCACTGATATTATTTGCTGCCCGGGTTTGGATTTTTGTGAGTTAGCCAATGCGGGCTCGATTGGGGTTACTAAAGAAATTAATACTGCCTTAGATGATATGGACTATATCCATGATTTGGGCGATATTAAAATCAATTTTTCCGGTTGTATGAATGGCTGCGCCCACCAAAGTGTGGGGAATATTGGTATTCTGGGCGTCGATAAAAAAGGGACGGAATGGTATCAAATTACCCTAGGTGGATCCTCAGAAAATAATGCAGCTATTGGTGAACGTTTGGGGCCAGCGGTAGATCGCAATCAAATTAAAGATGCCATACTTGATATTCTCAAGGTCTATATTAAACAACGCTTAAGCGAAGACGAATCTTTTTTAGCAACGGTCAGTCGTATCGGCCTGGAACCATTTAAAGAGCAAGTATATGCAAGTCATTAAAGATAAAAAAATTATTGAAAACACTTGGCAATTTATTGCCGATGATCAGGTGTTACCAGCTACGGGTGATATCAGTGTTAGCTTGACGCGTTGGCAGCAAGAAAAACAGCAATTAGTGCAACGTGACAGTTTATTAGGCGTGCGCTTAGATCCCTCTGAAGAGGTCGCAGATTTGGCTGAGGATTTGCCCAAGTTAGCCTTACTAGAGTTAAATTTTGGCCTTTACACCGATGGTCGTGGCTTTAGTCAAGCCCGGCAATTACGGCATCAATATGGTTATCAGGGTGAAGTTCGTGCCGTGGGAGCTTTTATGTTAGATCAAGTCTACTATTTGGTGCGCGTGGGGGTAAATGGTTTTGAATTAGAAAATCCGCAGCACTTGACTTGGGCCTTAGAGAGTATGGAAGATTTTTCATACAGCTATCAGCCATCAACAATGTAGGACGCTATTCAATGTGAGTAACTTGAAAGCTAAAAGGTATTTGCTTGATTCTGTTGCATGACTGAAGTTTTGTTGCGCTAGAGACAGCTTAGCCATTTTAGCTTTCAATGCTCCTAGACTAAAATGCAACGCAGCCATGCGAGCCTCGACATAATTTTTGAAATCTAAATTGCTGGCAAGCGTTAAGTTTTTTCGTATTCCTGGCTAAGCAACTTGTAAACGTTAGTTTATTTGCCATTGCTGTAGCATCTAAAGCAAAGTAACCGTCTTGGCTTAGATTGAGTTACATGAGATCATGTTTAAGCATATCCCATCACTAGGAAATCATCATGTATCGCATTGCGCTGAAAATGTTAATGGGAGATACCGGTAAATATGTGGGCATTATTATGGGGTTAACGTTTGCCTCGTTAATTATGACGCAACAACCCGCGATATTTATAGGCTTGATGGCGCGCACCTATAGTTTTATCTCAGATGTCGGGCAACCGGATATCTGGGTGATGGATGATAAAGTACAATTTATTGACGATATTAAACCCCTGCAAGATACAGAATTATATAGTGTGCGCGGCATTGCCGGAGTCGATTGGGCCGTTCCGTTGTATAAGGGCTTATTGAAAGCCCGCTTAGCGGACGGAACTTTCCAGACCTGTAATCTAGTTGGCTTGGATGACACCACCTTGATAGGTGGCCCGCCGTATATGCTCAACGGGCAGTTAAAAGATTTACGTCGAAGTGACAGCATTATTGTTGATGTTGATGGCGCCACTACCAAGCTTGCCAAACCCGCACTACATGGGGGAGCGTCTACACCGCTGCAATTGGACGATGTGTTAGAGTTAAACGATCATCGTGCTATTGTGGTGGGTATTGCGCGCACAACCCGCACCTTTCAGTCACAACCTGTGATTTACACAACCTATTCGCGTGCTAAAAGCTTTGCACCGCGAGAACGCAAATCCTTGTCCTTCGTGCTCGTCAAAGCTAGGCCCGGACAAAATCTGCATGAGCTGACGCAACGTATTCATGCCGGGACAGGGTTGGCCGCCTACACCAGCGAAGAATTCCAAACCTTAACCTACCAATATTTCATCAAAAATACCGGGATTCCGATTAACTTTGGCATGTCGGTGTTACTGGGATTTATCGTGGGGGCGGCGATCGCTGGCCAAACCTTCTACAATTTTACGTTAGAAAATATCCGGCAGTTCGGCGTCCTGAAAGCTATGGGGACCAGTAATTTGACCTTATTACGCATGATATTATTGCAAGCGTTGATGGTAGGGACTATTGGCTATGGCATGGGGGTAGGCTTAACCGCACTCTTTGGCTACAGCATGCGCAATTCGGTACTCGCTTTTAAATTTCCTTGGCAACTTTTGGTCTTCAGTGGTGCGGGAGTCAGTCTAATCTGTATGTTTGCCGCCCTAATCAGTATTATAAAAGTGCTGCGACTTGAACCGGCTATTGTGTTTAAAGGTTAAGGTATGCCAGAGGTAGCGGTTAGTTGTCAGCAATTGCTTAAAGTTTTTGATGCTGGAGATCAACAAGTAATCGCACTGGATCATGTAGACCTAGAGATTCTGCAAGGAGAGCTGTTAATGTTAGTTGGGCCGTCAGGCTGTGGTAAAACCACCTTGATTTCAGTGATTGCTGGAATTTTGGATCAAGACGCGGGCGTGTGTGAGTTGTTTGGACAAAACCTAGCGGCAATGCGCAGCAAGGATAAATTACGCTTTCGTGCACAGCATATCGGTTTTGTGTTTCAGGCCTTTAATTTGTTGCCCGCGCTGACCTTGACTGAAAATGTCTCAGTGCCGTTGATTATTAATGGTGTCAAGCGCAGTATTGCCGAACGTAAAGCGCAGGAAATTTTAGCCGCTGTAGGGTTGGGTAAACGCATGGGCAATCTTCCGGCACAACTTTCCGGTGGACAGCAACAGCGCGTGGCCATTGCACGTGCCTTAGTGCATAGCCCAAAACTTATCGTCTGCGACGAACCCACGAGTGCGCTGGATCATGAAACCGGACAGACCGTTATGCATTTACTGAAAGATGTGGCTATGCAGCAGGATCGAGCCCTAGTGATTGTGACCCATGATGCGCGAATTTTTGGATTTGCGGATCGGATTGCCGAAATGGATGATGGGCGAGTGATTAATGTGCGGGCGGCGACTCCAAATGTTTAAGCTTAATTCAAAGCACAAAATTTCTAGGGATGCGTATGCAAATTAAACATGTACTTCCACTGCTTGCGCTTGCCGGAATGGCGTTTGCGGGATATTCCGTGGTGAAGAGCAATAAACCCATGCCAGTCGCTCCTGCGGTTGCAGAACCTGCTTCTCCATCTTTTAACGCCTTTATTGCAGGTTCTGGCATTATCGAAGCCCAAAGCCAAAATGTGGCGTTGGGCTCCCCCTTAGCGCGGATAGTGCAGAAAGTTGTGGTGAAGGTGGGTGACGCGGTAAAACAGCATGCGCCGTTGTTTTACTTGGATGATCGCGAGACGCAGGCCGAATTGGCAATCAAAAATGCTGATTTAGACAAAGCCTTGGCCGAGGTTGAAGTCGCCAAAGCTAATTTACAGGATGCGCAGTCATTATATAACTTGGTGACTAAAGTTACCGATGTCCGTGCCATCAGTGCCGAGGAGGTATTAAAACGTCGCAATACGATGCTGATTGCCAAAGCTAAACTGGTAAGTGCCGAGGCGCAAGTGAAACAAAGCCAAGCAAATATCGCCAGTGTACAGGTCACCTTGGAACGTTTAGTGGTGCGTGCACCGATTGCGGGTGATGTTTTGCAGGTCAATATTCGTGCTGGAGAATTTGCCCCCGCGAGTGCAGTCAATACCCCGCTACTGGTGCTAGGCAATCAGGATAAATTACACGTGCGCGTAGATATTGATGAAAACGATGCTTGGCGCTTTAGCAAGGCGAATAAAGCCGTTGCTTATTTACGGGGTAATCGCGATTTTAAAGTCGATTTAACCTTAGCGTATCTCGAACCATATGTTGTGCCCAAAAAATCTTTGACCGGAGACAGCACGGAACGGGTAGATACCCGGGTATTGCAGGCCATTTATACCTTCCCTAGGCAAAGCTTCCCGGTATATGTTGGGCAACAGATGGACGTGTTTATTGACGCGCCCGAAGGAGATAAGCTTAAATGAGGCGCTGTTGGCACGGGCTGTTAGCAGGGGTATTACTGTCGGGATGTGCGGTTGGGCCGGATTTTAAAAAGCCTGCACTTGACGTTCCTAAGCAATGGTCTGTACCTAGCCAAGCGGACGCCAACAATGCTTTACAAACGTGGTGGCAGAATTTTAATGATCCTGTGTTAACCCAACTGATTGATGATGCACTTCATAACAATATAGACCTCAAGCAAGCTTTGGCGCGCATTCAGGATGTGCGTGCACAGCGGAGCGCAACTTTTGCTGCTGGATTACCCAGTGTGAGCAGCAAAAGCGCATTGAGTCGGCGCTACAATAATACCTCGAGTGCCGGACAAGCCTCGGGTTCTAGCGCTGGCGGAGGATTTGGCGTTGGCAATCAATTGCTGAATATTTTTCAATTAGGTTTTGATGCGCAGTGGGAACTAGATTTTTTTGGCGGAGTGCGCCGGGCCATAGAAGCTGCGGATGCGACGGTTGCAAGTGAAGTTGAGCAACAGCACGACATCTTAGTTACCCTGCTTGGCGAGGTGGCTATACTCTATATTGATTTACGTAGTAATCAACAACAGCTCAAGTGGGCTGAACAAACGCTCGCGCTACAAACCACTATCCAAGATTTACAGCAAGTGCGACAACAAGCGGGGTTGAGTAGTGCTGTAGAAGCTACCGTTGCTGAGGCGCGCTTAGAGGATTTAAGTGCCGAAATTCCGCAGTATCAAGAAGCGATTCAAACTTCAATCCATGCCCTGAGTGTGCTCACTGGGCGCGAACCCACTGCCTTGCTGACGCGATTAAGTCCGGTGCGGGAGATTCCTCGCGCCCAAGTCACTGTAATTCCAGATTTACCCTCCGCCTTATTACAGCGTCGTCCTGATATACGCAGAGCCGAACAAGCGATAGCAATCGCGAATGCTTACGTGGGGATTGCGACTGCAGAGTTGTATCCTAAAGTGAATCTTGCCGCATTCATTGGTTTACAGAATCTCAGTATCAGCGGATTTACCCCCGTAGGTAAATCTTGGTCGAGTGCAGCATCGCTATCGATGCCCGTGTTTAATTGGAGCAAACTCAGTGCCAATATCAAAAGCAAAGAAGCGCAACTACAACAAAGTCGCTTGGCCTACGAAAGTACGGTGCTAAATGCCTTTAAAGAAGTCGAAGATGCCTTACTTTCCTTGCTGCAGGAGCAGCAAAGTGAGCGCAAGCTACAAGCAGCACTGACCCAGCAACAACTGGCTGTCAAACTCGCAACGGAATTGTATCAGCAAGGTTTAAGCAATTATGTCAACGTAGTGCAACAGCAGCAACAACTCCTAGCTGCAGAAGTGAAGTTAATGAATAGTTCTGCAAAAGTGTCACGCAACTTAGTGGCGTTATATAAAGCCTTAGGTGGTGGGTGGCAAGCTGCATCAGCGCCATGAGACTACGGTAATTTGAAATGGTTTAATAACCTGAGTTCGGGATAAGAAATGTAACCGTCCAATATGGGATGATGTTAATTAAAACATACATTATCAACCACCCAAGAATGGCTAAACCCTAATGCTTACAAGTTTATAGTGCGACATTGACGATTTTTACCTACTT
>SXIZ01000102.1 GCA_005779525.1 Methylococcaceae bacterium | reverse complement strand
GCCAAGCATCTCGTGATGCGGGTGGTGGTTTTGCAATGTTTGAAGGTAATGCTTATGACCTTAGCGGTATGTATCTATTCCCGCAAAAAATTGCATGGGGTCAAGTGCAGCCGTATTTGCGTTATGTCAATGTTGCACCTAGCGGCAGTGCGAATCGTGAAGCGTATGAAGGTGGGGTCAACTATATTATCGACGGCCACAATGCTCGCGTGTCTTTAAGTTATGTGTATGGCGATTTAGCGACCAAAGGTCTGGATTACAGTTCTTCCGCTTCTGGCGATCAAGTGAATTCGATCAAACTCGGCTTTCAATGGCAGATTTAGAGCTCAACACTCTTTAACGACTTAAAAATGGGTGGAGCAGTTGTGCCACCCACTACTGTAAATAACATATATAGGAACATTGCAATGAAGAAAATGCAAAACCCATTTCGTAAATTAGCGGTTGCAGGCAGTATGGTTGCATTGACGCTAGTCGCTGGTTTAGCGCAGGCCGAAGATACCATCAAAGTTGGCGTGTTACATTCTTTGTCAGGCACTATGGCAATTAGTGAAACGACGCTGAAAGATACCATGTTGATGTTGATTGATGAGCAAAACAAAAAAGGGGGCTTATTAGGTAAAAAATTAGAAGCAGTCGTGGTCGATCCGGCCTCTAACTGGCCATTATTTGCGGAAAAAGCGCGCGAGTTGTTAAGTAAAGACAAAGTCGCTGCCATTTTCGGCTGCTGGACTTCAGTATCGCGTAAATCGGTATTGCCCGTCGTCGAAGAATTGAACGGCTTATTATTTTATCCTGTGCAATACGAAGGTGAAGAATCGTCTAAAAACGTGTTTTACACTGGTGCGGCGCCTAATCAACAAGCGATCCCAGCAGTGGATTACTTAATGAATGATTTGAAAGCTAAACGTTGGGTATTGGCTGGAACGGACTATGTATATCCACGTACCACCAACAAAATTTTAGAAGCCTACTTGCTATCAAAAGGCGTTTCTAAAAAAGATATTATGATCAACTACACGCCATTCGGTCATTCTGATTGGCAAAGCATTGTTGCTGACATTAAAAAGTTTGGTTCAGCAGGTAAGAAAACCGCCGTGGTTTCGACTATCAATGGTGACGCCAATATCCCATTCTACAAAGAGTTGGGTAACCAAGGTGTTTCTGCAGAACAAATTCCTGTTATTGCGTTTTCAGTAGGTGAAGAAGAGTTATCGGGTATGGATACCAAACCCTTAGTGGGCCATTTAGCGGCGTGGAACTATTTCATGAGCAGCGATTCCACTAAAAATGCGGCGTTTATTCAACAATGGCATGATTTTATTAAAAATCCAAAACGCGTCACTAACGACCCGATGGAAGCGCATTACATCGGCTTCAAGATGTGGGTGAAAGCGGTAGAAAAAGCAGGTAGTACCGATCCCGCCGCAGTGCAAAACGCTATCATCGGCGTGGAGTTTCCAAACTTGACGGGCGGTACGTCTAAAATGTTACCTAACCATCACATCAGCAAACCGGTATTAATTGGTGAAATTCAAGATGATGGTCAATTCTTGACCGTATGGCAAACCAATAAACTAGTGGATGGTGATGCGTGGTCAGATTTCTTACCCGAAAGTAAACCTATTATTGCAGATTGGACTGCGCCAATTAACTGCGGTAACTACAACACTAAAACCAAAAAGTGTTCTGGTCAAAAGTTTTAAGTTAGTAAGCTAAAGCCTGGGTAGCGTCAGTATTGGATAGCATTCTGCAGGAGCAATAGCTGGATACTGACGTTAACTCAGGTGGGAGTTTTAGAGGATTTAGGGCGTGTTGTTAGTTGCTCTAAATCCATCCTCACTACACACGAAGCACCTTGGGAGAGGATATGTGTACCCCAATTTTTCGGCACTTTTTATATAGCTTGCTAGCATTATTTGTATGCTTGCCAAGTTTAAGTCTGGCCGAGGATGCCAATGAAATCTATACCAAAGCATTAGCGAGTCTCAATAGTGCCGCTATGCAGGAGCGGAGCGCTGCCATAGAGCAACTTGCAGCGGTCCATGAACCGCAAGCCATCGTGATTTTACAAGCCTTGTTGGATGGGCGTTTATTAAAGCTGAAAGCAGAAGATAAATTAGTGATCGGCACGGAAGTTGATGCTGGATATACCTTGCAGGATGCAAAAACCGGAGCGCCACTGGCCACTGTGGAGCGTGGTGCGGTCCAAAAAATTAGCATGAATAACAGTATGCGCGTGAGTTTGCGCAAAACCATAGGTCGTTTGGAATTGGATGCGGATACCGTCGATGTCAGAATTAAAGCGGTCAAAGCCATTGCTAATGCCGTAGATAGTGAAGGCATAGAATTATTACGTAAACGTCTAGGGGTAGAGAAAGACCCCGCCGTACAAGAAGCGATTCAACTGGTATTAGCGTTAGAACAGTTGAATAGCACTAACAAAATGCTGCGTATGGAAGCCATCGATTTATTAAAAGAACATGCGACCCAAGACGTGGTCAATCGTTTGAACGCCTTGCAGGAAAAAAATCCCGAAGGTGAATTTGTGGAACAAGATGCGGATGTGCGTAACCACGCCAAGACTGCATTAATTAAAATCAATGAACGTCTACAAATGTATGCGGCCATTGAAACCTTGTTTTTTGGATTAAGTTTAGGCGCGGTACTGGTGTTGGCCGCGATTGGTCTAGCGATTACCTTTGGGGTCATGGGCGTGATCAATATGGCACATGGCGAATTAATGATGTTGGGTGCGTATACCACATATGTTATGCAGCAAATCATGCCGGATCATTTGGGCCTATCGTTAATTTTGTCTATTCCGGCAGCGTTTTTGATCTCCGCTTTGGTGGGGGTTGCTATTGAACGCGGCATTATTC
>SXIZ01000101.1 GCA_005779525.1 Methylococcaceae bacterium | reverse complement strand
CAGTCGCGGGGATAATCATTTTGTTTGTCAATATGATTGGCGGCTTATTCATTGGGGTCAGTCAGCACGATATGAGTTTTGCCGATGCGGGCAAAGTGTATGTCCTACTGACTATTGGTGACGGTCTGGTCGCCCAAATTCCGTCATTACTCTTGTCTACCGCCTCTGCTATCGTGGTCACGCAAGCCCGCGGTACGGGGACGAATATTGGCGAACAAATCGGCACGCAGTTGTTCGAAAACCCCAAAGCATTGATCATTACTGCCGCCGTTATTGGGTTATTGGGTATCATTCCGGGCATGCCCAATATGGTGTTTATTTTGCTGGCGTCTTCCTTAGCAGGCATGGCGTATTGGATTACTTGGCATCACAAAAAACAGGCAAAGACAGCCTCGATGGCGGCTTTACAACGCGATAATCCTCTGGTCCCGTTGCCTGCCCCAGAAATGAAAGAGTTGGGCTGGGATGATGTAATGCCCGTAGATACCATCGGTTTAGAAGTGGGTTATCGTCTGATTCCTTTGGTCGATAAAAATCAGGGCGGGCAGCTGATGGTCAGAATTAAAGGCGTACGCAAAAAACTGTCGCAAGAGTTAGGCTTTTTAGTGCCTTCGGTACATATTCGCGACAATTTGGACCTCTCCCCCAGCGCTTATCGTATTTCACTGATGGGCGTGACCGTAGGTGAAGCGGACGTGATGCCCGACATGGAAATGGCCATCAATCCCGGACGCGTATTCGGCACTTTACAGGGCAATGCCTGCAAAGATCCAGCGTTTGGCTTAGATGCCGTCTGGATTCCGCCCAGTCAACGCGATCATGCGCAAACGTTAGGTTACACCGTGGTTGACCCAGGTACCGTGGTTGCCACGCATTTAAGTCATATTCTACAAGTGCATGCGCATGAATTATTTGGCTATGAGGAAGCACAACGCTTATTAGACAATCTCGGCAAAGTCGCACCCAAATTAGTCGAAGATTTAGTACCAAAAACTATCCCGTTAGGTATTTTAGTAAAAGTTTTACAAAATTTATTACAAGAAAATGTGCCCATCCGAGATATGCGCAGCATTGCAGAAACCTTGGCGGAGTATGGCTTAAAGAGTCAAGATCCTGACATCTTAACTTCAGCCGTGCGTTCTGCCTTAGGACGTTTAATTATCCATGAAATCAATGGCATGAATGCAGAATTACCCGTTATCACTTTAGCTCCAGAGTTGGAACAGTTGTTGCATAAGTCTTTGCATACAGCAGGTGATACTGGTGTAGGCATAGAACCCGGATTAGCGGAACAAATGCACAAATCTCTGGAAGAAAGTGCGCAGCAAATGGAAATGGAAGGACAAGTAGCCGTATTACTAGTGTCTTCTTTTTTGCGGCCCTGGTTATCCAGATTTGTGCGACATTCCATCGTTGGAATGCGGGTACTAGCCTATAACGAAATCCCTGAAGATCGGCAAATCAAAGTTGTTTCGACCGTCGGACAACGTGCATAAATTTAGTGGAGTAGCGTTATGAAAATTAAACGTTTTTTTGCAGCAGATATTCGTCAAGCCATGCGTATGGTCAAAGACGAACTCGGGGCGGATGCAGTCATTATGTCCAATAAATCCGTGGATGGTGGTGTAGAAATTGTTGCCGCACGGGATTTTGATGAACAAGTTCTGCATAAAACCGTAGCCAAAGATACCCCCACCCCCGTAAAACGTGCGGTTTCTAAAGCCTATGACTTGCCAGACTACAGCAACGAAAACGATTCCTTACACATAGTCACCAGCCCTAGAAAACGTGATGCCCAAGCAGAAGCACCTGCTCGTCCCGTGCGTCGGGAAGTTGACAGATACCTGGGTTATGCCGAAAAAGTGCCACTGGTGCGTAAAGAAGTTCCACAAGAACCTCGGCATTCCCCCTTAGCCCGTGAACTGGCTGAACCCACTATAAGCCGTCCAGCGCCACCCACTCCGCGCACGACTGCCACAGTGCGCCCACCCGCAGAGCGCATTAGCAAACCTACTCCACCACCCACTGCTGAAATCAAAACCGTAGACTTTAAAGCAGTTGCGGAAAAAAAGGAAAGCGAAAAACGCGAATCAGAAACCGATAAATTTTTGACGCAAATGCGTAAAGAAATGCGGCAGCTAAAACATTCTATGGACGCCAGATTAGCTGAAATAGGCTTTGCAAATACTGCACAAACTAATCCAGTTAGACTAGACTTACTGCATCGTTTAGCAGATATGGGTATTTCTAAGAAATTAAGTTTAAAATTAGCCAATCGCTTAGGTGCTCATCATGATACTGAATATGCGTTTACCAAAGCGCAAGAAATGATGGTGAAAGTACTCCCGATTGCGGAAGAAAATATTTTGGAATATGGCGGTGTCGTTGCTCTCGTTGGACCGACTGGAGTGGGAAAAACCACTACTATCGCTAAATTAGCCGCGAAATTTATTTTAAAACATGGCTCCAGACAAGTTGCGTTGATTACCACCGATAATTACCGTATCGCCGCCCATGAACAGTTAAATACCTATGGTCGAATTCTGGATGTCCCCGTCAGAACGGCCAGCAATGCCGAGGAATTACGCAGCTTAATTAATAGCTTTTTTGACAAAAAACTGATCTTAATTGATACCGCTGGTATGGGTCCAAGAGATATGCGCTTAGCCTCACAATTAATGACACTACAAAAAAATGATATTCCGGTAAAATCCTATTTGGTGATGTCTGCCACCACGCAATACAAAGCGTTATTGGAAATCATGAAAGCTTTTCAAGTATTTGAGCCAACAGCGTGTATATTAACTAAAATGGACGAAGCAGCCGCCAAAGGCGCGGCGATTTCTGCTTTAATCGAGCAGCAATTACCGCTTTCATTCGTCACGGATGGGCAACAAGTGCCTGAGGATATTCATGTGCCACGTGCGCAAACTTTAATAAATGAATGTGTAGCCGAATTAGATTTAGAAAACGACTATACTGATACCAAGAATTACGAAGATTGGGTGGCTGAAGGCTATGCTTAGCCCACCCGACCAAGCGTCAGGATTACGGAAAATGAAAAACATGAAACCAGTGCGCGTCATGGCGGTAACCAGCGGCAAAGGCGGGGTGGGCAAAACCAACTTATCGGTCAATATTGGCATCGCCTTATGTGAAATGGGTCGACGTGTCGCCTTATTGGATGCCGATATGGGCTTAGCTAATGTCGACATCCTACTAGGTATGTACCCGGAATATAATCTCTCGCATGTCCTCAAAGGTGAAAAAACGTTGACTGAGATCATACTTGAGGGCCCTGCTGGCATAAAAATCATTCCGGCATCTTCTGGGATGCAAAATATGTCCGACATGACCACCGTGCAACAAGCCGCGATTATTCACGCCTTTAGCGATATCGACCGTGATACCGATATTTTAATTGTGGACACTGCCGCTGGAATATCCGCGAGTGTAGTCAACTTCGCACGTGCCTGCCAGGAAGTGATGGTGGTTGTCTGTGACGAACCGACCTCTTTAACCGATGCCTACGCCTTTATCAAATTACTCAACCGCGATTATGGTTTAGTAAATTTTAATATCGTGGCTAATATGGTACCCACGCCACAACAAGGTCGTTCCTTATTTGGAAAACTCACCAAAGTCACCGATAAATACTTGGATGTTGCCTTAAATTATCTGGGTGCGGTTCCATACGATGAATATTTACGCAAATCCGTACAAAAGCAAACCCCTGTCGTTAAAGCCTTTCCACAAAGTAAAGCTGCATTAGCCATTAAAGGTTTAGCACGTGAAATTGATGCCCGTCCAATCAAATCACAAGCGGGAGGCTATCTAGAATTTTTTGTTGAACGTATGATTCAATATGGAATGCAAGAGGACGTTGCATGAGCAGGGCGGCGATGTATTCAGCGGTACAGGCAGGCAGTATTGATGAACAAATACTGCAACATGCTCCGCTTGTCAAACGCATTGCCTATCACCTTATGGCACGCTTACCCGATTCGGTTTTGTTAGACGATTTAGTACAAGCAGGCATGTTAGGTTTGCTTGAAGCGATCAAAAACTACGATGTCTCCCAAGGAGCAAGTTTTGATACCTATGCAGGTATCCGCATCCGGGGCGCGATGCTGGACGAGGTCAGACGCTCAGATTGGACCCCACGTTCCGTACACAAAAAAGCCCGCCAAGTCTCTGCTGCTATCCGAGAGCTCGAAAACCAACATGGTCGCGAAGCCCAAGCTGCAGAAATTGCAGAATATTTAGGGATTAGTGCAGAAGAGTATGGTCATATTTTACAAGATACCGTCAATTGTCGAACCTTTAGCGTAGAAGAACTCTCTGAAGAAGGCTCGGCTTTTGAGACCGGATTGGAAACAGGTGATCCTACCGATGATTTAACAAAAGTGGCGTTTGAAAAAGCCTTAGCGGCTGCCATTGCCGATTTACCTGAACGAGAACGCCTCGTAATATCGCTATACTACGATGAGGAATTAAATTTACGCGAAATCGGAGAGGTTTTAAATATTAGTGAATCTCGTGTGAGTCAGATTAATAGTCAAGCAATGTTAAGATTACGTGCTAGGCTTATAGACTGGACAGATAGTTAAATATCAGGCAGTCTGCCTAAAGTTGGAAAGATACAATAATAAACACCGTTGGGTGCCGATTTTTTTGGAACTGTTTTAAAAATTTAAATCTACAAAAAATTAATAGGTTG
>SXIZ01000100.1 GCA_005779525.1 Methylococcaceae bacterium | reverse complement strand
CTCGTGAAAGCGCAACACCTGGATTCGCAACTAAGTCCTCTACTGAACAACTGGGGGCAGTAAATGGGTGATGTATGGCGTTAAAACGTTGTGCTTTTTCATCCCAATCAAACATTGGAAAATCAACCACCCATACTGGTTTCCATTCCCCTTGCAAAAGATTAAGGTCATGGCCTAATTTTACGCGCAAAGCTCCCATGGCCTCATTAACAATACTGGCTTTGTCTGCACCAAAGAAAATTAAATCTCCCGTTTGCGCACCTGTTTTAGCTAAGACACTAGCCCATACTTCAGCTGGGGCGAATTTAACGATGGGCGATTGCAAGCCATCTATGCCAGCATTTAAATCATTGACCTTGATATACGCTAAACCTTTGGCACCATAAATACTGACGTATTTAGTCAGATCTTCAATGTCTTTACGACTGAGTAACTCACCACCATTCGGTACGCGTAAAGCAGCCACACGGCCTTTAGGATCGTTCGCAGGCGCTGAAAACACTTTAAAATCGACAGACTGCATGTCTGCAGCAATATCAACCAATTCCAAAGGAATGCGTAAATCCGGGCGATCTATGCCATAACGAGAAATCGCTTCTTGGTAAGTCATGCGTGGAAATTTAGCGTCCAATTCAACATTAATGACTTTGGCAAATAATTGACGGATCATCTCTTCCATGATCGTCATAATTTGATCTTCCGTCATAAACGACGTTTCAATATCCAATTGCGTAAATTCCGGCTGTCTATCCGCACGGAGATCTTCATCGCGGAAACAGCGCACCACTTGATAATAACGATCCATGCCCGCCACCATCAGCATTTGTTTGTACAATTGCGGGGATTGTGGCAAAGCAAAAAAGGCGTTTTCATGTGTCCGACTCGGGACGATATAATCACGTGCGCCTTCAGGCGTGGCTTTGGTTAAATACGGGGTTTCAATTTCAAAAAACTCATTATCATCCAAGAAATTACGTAATACGCGAGTGACATCACGACGGACTTTCATTTTTTCCTGCATAGCCGTGCGCCGTAAATCGATATAACGATAGCGTAAGCGTAACTCTTCATTCACCTCGATTTCACTTTCGACCGGGAACGGCGGGGTTTCCGATTCATTCAGCACTTCAATTTCTTTCGCGAGAATTTCAATTTCACCTGAGTGCATATTTGGATTTTGCGTGCCTTCAGGGCGATTACGCACCACGCCCACAATGCGTAATACATACTCGCTACGCACCTGCTCTGCAATCGCAAAGGTCTCTGCAACATCTGGATCAACCACTACTTGCACTAAGCCTGCACGATCACGTAAATCAATAAAAATCACCCCGCCATGATCGCGACGTCTGTGTACCCAACCGCAAATAGCAACGGTTGCTCCTAACTGTTGTGTATTTAATTCTCCGCACTTGTGGGTACGCATAGTGTATTCTCTTGTTATTTAAATAAAAATTATCGATAAAACTTAGTCATGCTTGCGCTTGCTCGCCTACGGAAATGCTCATGCATAACGAAATAGCTATCGTAGGCTAAGCCGTGAATTCTCGAAGAGTAGTCAATTTTAGCTGCTACTACAACCGCCACTATTGCAAGCACCTGAGCCGCAGGCAGGCGCAGGCGCGGCGTCATTGGAAATATTCTTTTTATTACCGCTCTTAAAATCAGTCTCGTACCATCCACCGCCTTTTAGACGAAAACCTGCTGCTGAAATTTTTTTCATTAATTCCGGCTTACTGCAGGCAGGACAAATGACCAAAGGGTCAGCACTCATTTTTTGTAAAGCTTCATGTTCATGACCACAGGCTTGACATTCATACTCGTAAATAGGCATTTATCGCTCCAAAATCGAAATCACTACCTTACTAAATAAGCGCTTAATTGAATTTTTCAAGGTGCTTACTATAAAATAATCGTCTATTTTACAAAAATTGAGCACCTTACATGGAAAAATTAAGCATAACTCGCCCAGATGACTGGCATTTACATGTCAGAAATGGCGCTATGCTGCGCACAGTCATTGCGCATACGGCCCAACAATTCGGGCGCGCGATGATCATGCCCAACTTAAAACCCCCGATCTGCACCGTGGCAGAGGCCCTAAGTTATCGGGAGGAAATACTGCAAGCACTGCCTAAAAATGCCGACTTTACCCCCTTAATGTCCTTATATCTGACGGCCAACACCACGGTAGAGGATGTCAAAGCGGTGAGTAGCAGTGAATTTGTTAAAGCATTTAAACTTTATCCTGCCGGGGCGACCACTAATTCAGATGCAGGCGTCAGCCAACTCAGTGGTATTTACCCCATACTAGAAGCATTAGAAAAATATGATATACCGCTGTTGGTGCATGGCGAGGTCACTAGCGCAGAATGTGATATTTTTGATCGTGAACGGGTATTTTTAGAAACCCAACTCAGCGACATCGCACAAAAATTTCCTGCGTTGCGCATCGTTGTCGAACATGCCACGACTAAAGATGCGGTGCAATTTGTTTTAGCTCACGGCCCTAACGTCGCTGCGACACTGACTCCGCAACATTTATTGTATAACCGTAATGCCTTATTGGTCGGGGGAATTAAACCCCATTTTTATTGTTTACCCATCCTTAAACGCGAACCACATCGCCAAGCGTTAGTGGCCGCCGCCGTCAGTGGCAACCCTAAATTCTTTTTAGGCACCGACAGTGCCCCTCATAGCCAAGCTCTAAAAGAAAATCACTGTGGTTGTGCAGGATGTTACAGCGCACATGCAGCACTAGAACTCTATGCCGAACTATTTGAGGCCGAAAATGCCCTGGATAAATTAGAAGGCTTTGCTTCCCTTTATGGCGCAGATTTTTATCGCCTCCCCCGCAACAACAGCACTATCACATTGACCAAACAAGAATGGCGTGTTCCAGCGAGCTATGGCGAAGCAGAGTGCACTGTCATTCCCTTGCGTGCGGGCGAGGTCTTACGCTGGCAAGTCGTCGCACCATAAAACAAAAAAGCCACAGGGCGAGACGCCCTGTGGCTTTTATTTCAAACGGATTGCAGTTAAATCTAAATCAGGGTAACTTCTTCCGCTTGTGGACCTTTAGGGCCGCGACCTAATTTAAATTGCACTTGCTGACCTTCGTCCAGCGTTCTGTAGCTGTTGTTCAGGTTTAAAATATTTTTGAAATGTACGAATACATCTGGGCCTTGTTTTTGTTCGATAAAACCAAAACCTTTTTCTGAGTTAAACCATTTTACAACGCCGGTAGTGATAGCTGTAGTAGACATAATGAGTCCTGTAATAAAATTAGAAGTGTGCCTTATGCAGGCGGTACGCTGGTAAATGTGGGAAATACTAAATGACGAACAGGACGAGGAACTATACAGCAGAGACGTCGAATTGGTAAACTTAAGATAAATCGTAATTTTCTAGCTGAAATTGATTATAGGCCTATTATCAGGCGTGTCAATGTTATTCTCCATAAGCATCAAATTAAATTCTACGGCGTAGCGCTCAATTAAATCACTCGAGACCCACTTGCATTCCCTGGCACATTCTTGCGACAGGATGATAAGCTCAGCTCCAGCACCCACGCGTAGCAAAACGGCCATGCGCTATGCCTCCTGCTCAACAATTTGGACGCGCTGAGTGATACCACACACCAAGGTGTAGGGAATGGTGTCCGCACAATGCGCGATCTCTTCTACATCAAGCCCTTTGCCCCATAAAATAACCGGGTCGCCTGGTTTGGCATGCGGTTGACTGGCTAAATCCACCGTGATCATATCCATAGACACCCGACCGATCAACGGTACTCGTAGCCCATTGACCAACACGGGGGTCCCGGTTTTGGCATAGCGCGGATAGCCATCACCATAACCAATCGCCACCACACCAAAACGGGTCGGATGTTCACAAATCCAACGTCCGGCATAACCGACGCTTTCGCCTTTTTCGATGTGTTTAACGGCGATTAAATGCGAGTGCAAACTCATAATCGGTTTTAAACCTAATTGTGTTCCGCTTTGATTGGCAAACGGCGAAATCCCGTACAACATAATTCCAGGTCGCACCCAATCGCTTAACGCCTCTTGCCACCCCAGTATGCCAGCAGAGTTAGCAATGCTTCGCTCACCACTACACTCTTGAGTTAAGCGCTTAAACAATTGCACTTGCGATAAGGTCATATCATCTTCGCGATTATCCGCATTCGCTAAATGCGTCATCAGATTAATTGGCTGCGCGATCCATGACAATTGCCGCAAACGCTGGTAAGCGGCGATAAACTCCTGATTCTTAAATCCCAAGCGATTCATCCCGGAATCGCATTTTAACCAGACGCGCAGTGCTTGCACACTATCCGCCTGCTCTAAAAGCGCAATCTGTTCAGCACAATGCACTACCGCATCAATTTGATAATGCAATAAATCATTCAGCTCCTCAGCACATGCAAACCCTTCTAACACGGCAATGCGCTGCAGAAAGCCCGAGCGTCGCAAACGCACCGCTTCATCGACTCTAGCCACGGCAAAGGCATCGACATTAGTTAAATGCGCTGCAATTCTCAGTAAACCATGGCCGTAGGCATTGGCTTTAATCACCGCCATGATTTTTGCCTGCGGTGCATAGTTGCGAATGCGCGTTAAATTATGTTGTACCGCCTCTAAATCTAGCACGGCATAAGCTGCCGGGGTCATTCATAATCCTCGCCGCTGTAGATATCTCCAGCAAAATTTTCAAAACGCGTAAATTGTCCCAAAAAGGTCAACCTTACCGTCCCAATCGGGCCATTCCGCTGTTTACCGATAATAATTT
>SXIZ01000099.1 GCA_005779525.1 Methylococcaceae bacterium | reverse complement strand
CTGTCGGCTGGAATATTACACTGTAATACCCCAATCAAGGCATCGGAAAAAACGCCTTGTGGCCTACCGGATAAAGTAGGAAATTGCGGTAGATGTTCTTCTTTAATGTCACGGGCAACTTCATCTGCACTCGCCGCAGATAATAATATAATATTTTCTTTGTAACTATATTCATCGTTATCTTCAGTACGGTCTTTATCGCCGTATTTTACTTTTTCCGGGGTAAACGGTGAACGGCTATCTAAGATATCAGCGCCTTGCTTGTGCTTGCCTAAGCCGCGCATGGTATTGGCGGAATAACAGGTATCCAAGGCCACAAAGACTTGACGATTTTTATTTAATTTAAGTAATGCTTGCTCTTTTAAATCTTTTTTCGGAATGATTAAGCTGTCTTTAAATCCTTGAGGGTCTGCTTCTTTTGAAGGCGTTTCCCAGGGCAACAATGCCCCGCTGTTGGCGGGTAAATTAAATTGACCTACCCCCGGCGTGCTTGGGCTGATACCATGACCGCTATAATAAATAAAAACCTCATCCCCGGCATGACTGGTTTTTTCGAGTTGGTTAAAGCCGTTTAAAATATCTTTTTTCGTTGCTTGTTGATCTAAGAGCACCTGAATATGGTCAGGTTTAAAATGCCACTGCTTAATTAACGTTTCCTTTAATAAGGCAACATCATTGGGCGGGCCTTCCAGAGTGGGTTGATGCTCATACTTGCCAATGCCTATTAATAACGCGTATTGTTCTTTGGCATAAACTGGCGTGATGTAGTTGCTGAATAGCAGGCTGGCGAAAGCTGAAGCGAAGAAGCAGGGCTTTAGCTGCATGTGGATTCTCCTTGCAAAGGGTGTTTATGATTTGGCTAAGCTTGCTGGGGTATTGGTTATTTTGCGTCCTAAAGTATTGCTTTATATTGGATTTTGTTGTAAATATGCAACAAAAAGCCTGAAAAAATCGCCAAGGGGCTCCGCCCCCTGGACCCCCGTAAAGGGAAAAGAAGAGAGTATAAAGTTAATAGTCCTGGGCAAGACGGAACCCGTATCTGTAGTTGCGAACCGTCACATCATTCCCAACACGGAACGCCGCGCGCACGTGCTCAGGATAAATGAACCAAGAGCCACCGCGCAACACACGCCGGGCGGTAGTGTCATTACTGCAGCGTTTCTCATTGCCATTATAGTCGCTTTCGGTATAAGCGCTACAGGTCCACTCCCACACATTGCCACTCATATCATACAAACCCAAACCATTCGCTTGTTTTTTTCCAACAGGATGCGTTTTATTGCCTGAATTAGCGTCATACCACGCTAAGGTTTTTGGATTGTTTCCACCACAGTAGGTTTGCTCTTTCCCGCCACTGCGACAGGCATATTCCCATTCCGCTTCCGTCGGTAAGCGGTAACCCCCTGCCGTATGCGCATTCAATTTTTTAATAAACACTTGCACGTCTCCCCAACTGACTTCCTCTACCGGACAATTCTCACCGCAGTTTGTAAAATAAGAGGGATTATTGCCCATCACCTGCCGCCATTGCCCCTGCGTTACTTCCGTTTTTCCCAAAGCATAGCTTTGCTTGATACAGACTTGATGCTGACGCTCATCGTCATAACGGCCTGATTCGCTGGCAGGGTTAACCATCTGGAAACACCCCGGCTGAATCCTGACCATCTCAATTCCATAATCCGGCACTGGCTCTGCCGGAGCGTTAGGTTCGACAGGTCTAGTTTTTGGGGCTACATACGGCACAGCATTCGCTAAAGTGACTGAATTGTCGCTAGTGTTAAGGTTATTATTTGCTTTAGGTCGTGCATCACTCAAAAAAAAGCGTTGCGAGGGCACACCCTGGATAAGCACTTCTGGCTCTTGTCCTGTATGTTTTTGCCCAAACTGATAGGCAACATTACGAAAGGTGTCGCCGATTTCTTGATTGGGTTGTTCGAGTTGCTGTAGTAATTCGGTGGTATAGGGGCTATGTTCGCCGTTACCGTCTTTGACCAGTTCCCCGGCGGCACCTGCATAGGCGATGATACGGCTTTTGCCTTTGCTTTGGACTCGACCAAGGCCGCGATATTCTGAAGCCCCCAAGCCACTGGCACGCGTGGCTTCTTGGATAATAGGTGTAAGCTCTGGAATTTCACGGCAGGCATCGAACACAGCGACGGTTAAGTTCGCTTTGCCGTCAAGGTTTTTAAGCATAAATTCCAGATCAATAGCATTTTGTTGCAATAAAGTGAGCGAATCTTTAGGCACATCCGTCGGAAGCAGATGTGGGCCTTTGCTAAACTGCATGCCATGCCCGGCATAATAGATTAAAGCGATGTCCGCACTTGTGCGACCCCGGTAAATTTATCGATAACGCGCAGAAAACGGTTACGATCGAGATCCGTCAGCGCAGTCTCTGTGGGTGAACCGTTTTCGCCGATTAAATCAAATTGTAGAGTGCGCAGCTTTTCTGCAACTGCGGCAGCATCGTGGCTAGGGTTGTCTAAGGTACTGAGATTTTGGTATTGACTATTACCGATCACTAACGCGACACGTTTAGCCAAGGCAGGCGTGGTGCAAAAATTACACAGTAGCACACAGATAAGCAGGGCGTAACGTGGCATAGATTCGGATCCTTGGTTTAACAGGGGGTTAAGACTTACGCCTTGTTGAGCACGGGCGTTATCCTAAAAACTGCTCTTTCTAGGGTTATGGGAATTTCTAAAAATTATCAGTTCATCCTTCGACAAGCTCTCTGCAACTGCTCCATGCGTTGCTCTACCTCCTGCATCCATGCAGTCGAGGACGAACGGATAATTTATTGATTTATATAACACTCCGTTCGCACTGAGCTTGTCGAAGTGCAATTTTTAGAGATTCCCTTATGCTTTCTTTTGGGATTAAGTTTATATTTTAAGGCAAAAATTATTTTTTGCCACCGACTGGCCACATGCATTTTAATTTTAACTAAATCCTGTTTAAATAATTGCTGATTGTCGACGCTGAAATAAGGAGTTTAGAGTGAAATGGCCGTATCTATATTCGAGTAGCTTGTTGGGCTGGGCGTTACTTGTAACGCCTGCCGTGCAGGCAGCTAATCGCATTGCTTTGGTGATAGGCAATTCAGACTACAACATCAAAAACGGCTATTTACCTAATGCGGCTGGGGATGCGGAGGCCATTGCCAAAGCGTTGCGCAAACATCAATTTGATAAAGATGAAGTCATTTTAAAGACTGATATTAAAGACAAGGAGGCGTTTGAGGCGGCAGTCGATGATTTTGTAAAAAAATTACCGGGCAAAGAGTTAGCGGTATTTTATTACTCCGGTCATGGCAATCAAATTGATGGAAAAAACTATTTAATCCCGACGCAGGCCAAAATTGATGAGGCTTATAAAATGCCGCATAAGGCGTTAGAACTCGACTACTTAACCGATGGTATCAAGCAAAAGCACCCGCAATTAAGTATCGTGATTTTAGACGCTTGTCGCGATAATCCTTTTCCTAAGGCGTTTAGAGGTGGTGCGGAAAAAGGTTTAATCCGAGATTCTAGTCAAGATGGCATGATTATTCATTATGCTGCCGAGCAAAATCATACCGCGAATGATGGGGCGGGGGAGCATAGTCCCTACGCGCAGGCCTTGCTGGAAAATTTAAACAGCAATGGGCATTTATCAATGAGTGAGTTTTTTAACCAAGTGGGTGTGTGGGTAAAAAAACTCACTCTGGATGCAGAGGGTAAGCCTAAGCAAGTTCCCCAAATAAGTGGTTCTCCGTTGGAGCAACCGATCTGTTTTGATACTTGTACCGGGGTCTTGACCAAAGAGGAAATCATTTGGCAGCTATGTCTTGAAAAGCGTGAAGCCAAATACTGTGAAATTTATTTGGAGCAATATCCGGAAGGTGAGCATGCTGAAGCAGCGCGGGCCAAGTTAGCCGAGCCGAAAACGAGTCCAGGCAGTACCTTGTCGTTAGCGGCGTTGACAGGTTATCTCCAGGATAAATGGCAAGGGTGGCAGAGGGAAAGTGAATCAACAAGGACAGAGGGAAAGATGGAGGATCGTCAAGGGCTTTTATTCAAGCAAGCGGGTCCAGGAATTGAAATGGTGGAAATACAAGCGGGCTGTTTCCAGATGGGCAGCCCTGCCTCCGAAGCCGGGCGTTTTGAAAATGAACAACAGCACCGTGTGTGTTTGACGACAGCGTATGCCATCGGCAAAACGGAAGTGACGCAAGGGCAATGGCGGCAGTTGATGGGCAGCAATCCATCTTATTTTACAAATTGCGGTGATAATTGTCCGGTGGAGCAGGTTAGTTGGGATGACGTCCAAACCTTTATCCAAAAACTCAATGCCCAAACTGAGGGGGGATATCGCTTGCCCACGGAAGCAGAATGGGAGTATGCGTGCCGCAGCGGCGGGCAGGCGCAAAGCTATTGTGGTGGCAATAACCCCGATGCGCTAGCGTGGTATGGCAGTAATTCAGGGTATAAATTTCATCCGGTCGGCAGCAAAGCGCCGAATGCTCTAGGGTTGTATGACATGAGTGGAAATGTGTGGGAATGGGTGCAAGATTATTATGGAGACTACCCAAGCGCATCAGTGACTGATCCGCACGGATCCACAGGCGGCGCTGATCGCGTCATCCGCGGTGGCAGTTGGAACGGCAGCGCGCGCGGCGTG
>SXIZ01000098.1 GCA_005779525.1 Methylococcaceae bacterium | reverse complement strand
GTACTGTATCCCAACGATGCTAATGAGAACGGCAAAGAGTTGCGGCTACGCCAGCAATACTTTTTTGCCTCTGCTAGCTTGCAGGATGTTATCGAGCACTGGGTGGCGCAGCATGGTGAAGACTTTAGCGAGTTTGCCGCTAAAAACTGTTTTCAATTAAATGACACGCATCCGAGTATTGCTATTGCGGAACTGATGCGTTTATTAGTGGATGAACATCGCTTACCCTGGAATAACGCTTGGGAGATCACGACCAAAGTGATGGCTTACACCAACCATACCTTGTTACCTGAGGCCTTAGAAAAATGGTCGGTCCCCAGAATGCAGCGCTTATTGCCTAGAATTATGGAGATTATATTTGCGATTAACGCGCATTTTCTAGCGGAAGCGGCGTTGCATTGGCCTGGACAAAATGATCGATTACGCCGAATTTCAATTATAGAAGAGGGGGATGAACAATATGTTCGCATGGCGCATCTTGCGATAGTCGGCAGTTTTTCAGTGAACGGCGTTGCAAAATTACATACCTTATTATTACAACAAGGGCTATTTGGTGACTTTTATGCATTATGGCCGCATAAATTTAATAATAAAACCAATGGTGTAACCCCAAGACGTTGGCTGGCGGCCTGCAATCCTGATTTGGCAGCATTAATTAGCGGGACTATCGGCGATGCCTGGATAACTGATTTAACCCAATTGAAGCGCTTAGAGCCTTATGCCGAGAATGCGGAATTCAGGCAGCAATGGCGGGCGATTAAACAGCTGGCTAAACAGCGGCTGATTGATTTTAAACAGCAATATCACCCGATTGAACTGAATGTCAATGCGCTCTTTGATGTACAGGTTAAGCGGATTCATGAATACAAACGGCAAGTGTTGAATCTCTTACATGTGGTGCATTTATATCGGCGTATCAAACAAGGGGATACCGCAAACTGGGTGCCTCGCTGTGTGTTAATTGGTGGGAAAGCGGCGCCGGGGTATTTGATGGCCAAAAAAATCATCAAATTAATCAATAATGTTGCTGAGGTCATCAATCATGATCCCGATGTGGGCGATAAATTAAGTTTGGTGTTTTTACCCGATTATCGGGTCACCGCAATGGAAAAAATTTGTCCTGGGGCGGATCTGTCAGAACAAATTTCAACGGCTGGGAAAGAAGCTTCTGGCACAGGGAATATGAAATTGATGATGAATGGCGCGATTACCATCGGCACTTTAGATGGCGCTAATATTGAAATTCTGGAGCAAGTTGGGGATAACAATTTCTTTTTATTCGGTTTAAATGAAGCCGAAGTGGCCGCGACCCGCGAGCATTACGACCCAGTAGCAATTATTAATCAAGACCAGGATTTAAGCCAAGTGATGCAATTATTGGAGTCGGGCTACTTCAATCAATTTGAGCCAGGTATCTTTAATGAATTGTTGGATGGACTGAAAAGCCCGCACGATCCTTGGGTCACCATTGCCGATTTTCGTAGTTATCTCAATGCGCAACAGCAAGTAGAGCTCGCGTATCGTGATCAAGAACACTGGACCAAAATGAGCATTATTAATTGTGCGAATAGTGGATTGTTTTCTACCGATAGAACCATCAGCGAATACAATCGCGATATTTGGAAGTTACAGCCTCATCCTTTAGTGGTTTAACTGTCTATACAGCTTAGTAACAGGGTCATTGCGCTAGGGATTGCCGATCTCGGTCGCAATGACGGACAGGTAAAATATGCTTAGAGACGCCTACTGAAATATGGCAGGCCGTTATTGCCATTTACACGATTGATGCAGGGAGCTTTACTGGAGGGTTGAAGTCTACCTGCTGTTCATCCAAAAAAATATTCCTTAAAATCAGCTTAGGAATCGTCACAGTCTTGGCTTTTGCCCTTAAAATATCACTTTAGTTGCGATTTTACGGATACGAAATGTTAAAGATTTACAACACGCTCACACGCAGCAAAGAAACCTTTGTCCCACGCATTGCTGGCAAAGTGGGGATGTATGTGTGTGGCATGACCGTGTACGATTTTTGCCATGTGGGGCATGCGCGCGTGATGGTGGTATTTGATACCGTCGCCCGTTATCTGCGTCATTCCGGTTATGAACTGACTTATGTCCGCAATATTACCGATATCGACGATAAAATCATTCAACGCGCCAACGAAAATAACGAAACTTTTGGCGCACTGACCGAACGCTTTATTACCGCGATGCATGAAGATGAGCATGCTTTGTCGGTATTGCCGCCAGATATCGAACCTCGCGCTACGCAAGCGATTAGCGATATGCTCAAGATGATCGAAAATTTGATCGCTAAGGGTTTGGCGTATGTCGGCAGCAATGGCGATGTGTTTTATGCGGTGCATAAATTCGGTAATTATGGACAACTTTCCGGTAAAAACTTAGACGATTTGCAAGCTGGAGAACGGGTAGAAGTGGATCAAGCGAAGCACAATCCTCTAGATTTTGTATTGTGGAAAATGGCGAAACCCGGGGAGCCAGCCTGGGAATCCCCCTGGGGTGCTGGACGACCTGGATGGCATATTGAATGTTCTGCTATGTCGACCTGCTGCTTAGGCAACCATTTTGATATCCACGGTGGGGGCATGGATTTGCAGTTTCCACATCATGAAAATGAAATTGCGCAATCAGAAGGCGCTACCGAAGAAAAATTTGTCAATGTCTGGATGCATAATGGCTTTGTGCGCATTAACGAAGAAAAAATGTCGAAATCGCTGGGTAATTTTTTTACCGTCAGAGAAGTCTTGCGTCGCTATCGTCCAGAAATTGTGCGCTTTTTTATTTTATCCAGTCATTATCGTAGTCCGTTAAATTATTCGAATGAACATTTAGATGATGCAGCGGTCGCGTTAACGCGTTTATATACGGCATTACGCGGGGTGAGTTATGCTCCAGATGTTGGTTTAGTAGAGGAATTTCAACAGCGTTTTAGCGAGGCGATGGACGATGATTTTAATACCCCAGTCGCCTTTGCAGTATTGTTTGATTTAGCGCGAGAACTGAATAAAGCTAAGGAACAAGCTAGCGATCAAGCGGCGCCGTTGGCTAACACCTTGACCGCACTCGCGAGTATTTTAGGGCTGTTGCAAGAAGATGCGGAAGCCTTTTTAAAAGGGAGTGCGGATGCAGATGCCTTAAGTGATGAGGATATTGCCGTGCACATCCAGGCGCGTATCGCCGCCAAACAGGCTAAAAATTGGGCGGAAGCGGATCGGATTCGCGATGCGCTTAAAGCTCAGGGGGTGATTTTAGAAGATGCTCCGGGAGGTATTACCGAATGGCGCCGCGAATAGCCTTCCCGACAGCGCACCCAGCAGCTTGCAGCTGTCTTGCAAGTGTAGTGTGTAATTACCTTTTGAATTATTGACTCCAAGTACACGAGATTACCCGAGATGAATGACCAGTCGATTGCAAGTTTTCTGGATGCCTTAGCCAGTAAAGCATCTACTCCCGGTGGCGGTGGCGCAGCAGCGCTGATGGGCGCGCAAGCGGCTGCCTTGGTGAGCATGGTGTGTAACCTAACCCTAGGTAAGCCTAAGTACGCCGAAGTTGAGCAAGAGATGCTGGTGCTGTTAAGCGCAGCGGAAGCTTTACGCAGCCAATTAACCGACATGATGCAAGCGGATGTGGAGGTGTTTAATGCGGTGATGGCCGCGTATGGACTGCCTAAAGCCACCGATGACGAGAAAGCTGCACGCAGTGCTGCCATTCAAACTGCACTGCAAGCGGCAACCGATGTGCCCTTAGCCTGTGCTAAAGCCTGTGCCGAAGTTTTAAAATTAAGTCGCGTGGCTGCGGAAAAAGGCAATTTGAATGTGATCAGCGACGCGGGTGTTGCCGTCATGGCGGCCTATGCGGCTTTAAAAAGTGCCGCGTTAAATGTGTACATCAACGCTAACAGTATTACTGAGCGTAGCTTTGCCGAACAACGCTTAGCGGCCTTGGCCGAGGTTCTGGCGGGCGTCGAACTTGAGGCAGAGGACATTTACCAACTCGTTAAGCAAAAGTTATAGCGTTGTTAGACTTACTCTTTGTGTATGGCAGTTTACGCCGTGACATTGCCCATCCGATGCATGAGGTTTTGCAGCAAGCCAGCGAATTTGTCGCAGAAGCTTTAATTGTGGGACGATTGTATGCAATTAATGAGTATCCAGGACTCGTGCTTTCCCAGGATGTCGCAGATACAGTCTATGGCGAAGTCTATCGCCTGCTAGATGTGCAAGGTGTTTTGGCTGCGTTAGATGCTTATGAAGAATGCTCCGCGGATTTTCCTACACCGCATGAATATCAACGTCTGCCGTTAACAGTTATGCTTGCTGGAACTATAAATACCCTGGCGTGGGTATATGTCTATCAATATCCCATCCAAGAAAATCAACGCATTCCTTCGGGGAATTATCTGCAGTTTATTCGTAGTCGGGTAGCTGTGTAGCTGTGTAGGTGTCAAATATTCAGTCAATCTTGTTTTTTTGGTATTAACTTTGGTATTAACTGATGTTACGCAGATCGTTTTTTTATAGCATAGAAAAATCATGCTGAGTCGCTATCGCGACGTTTTTCTAATCGGGTTCTCGCACCCGACGGCGAAGCACTTTCTTTTGCTCCGCCAAAAGAAAGTACTCAAAGAAAAGGCGGCCCGGTTACCGCTGATGTCGTGCGCTCCTCGTATTTATCGGGGGGATGGCAAAAAGGGGCGTCCTGCCCCTTTGCCATCGTGCGGCATCCATGCCGCACCCCGTTGGGCTATTCCCGATAAATACTGCGGTGCTCGACGCGGTAAACGGGATTAAAACACGTTACTGCGTAACGTCAGTTATTGATTGCATTGATCGTATTAACGATTACACGGAATTTGATCAATTTGTGTTTATGAATTCACCCATGGTGCAAGATGCGGTGATACGTAATTTACAGATTTTGTCTGAATCAACGCAAAAATTATCTGAGTCGTTAAAGGCTGAACATCCTGAAATCCCTTGGAAAGCTATTGCAGGATTTAGAAATATTCTGGTGCATAATTATTTAGGTTTAGACTTAGCTCAGATTTGGGTTGTTATTGCAAATCGTTTGCCGCAATTGCGTGAAAGTCTTGAAAAATTGCTTTAACTTGAAATTGAATTCCAACAGTTATACTTCTTGAGGCACAGTATGTCGTTTAAAAAATCTTTAGAATTTGGTGGTCACGCGCTGGTGTGGTCTGGAGACTGGTCGCCCGAGGGCGCACGCAAAGCCATTAGCGGCGCTGCACGCGCGGGGTATGACTATATCGAAATTGCCTTACTCGACCCGTGGCAAGTGGATGTGGCCTTAACTAAAGATTTACTACAAGAATTTAATCTGCGTGCGCATGCGTCCCTGGGATTGTCTGCCAGCACCGATGTTACCAGCACTAATCCATCGATTATCGCCAAAGGGGATGAACTGCTGCGTAAAGCCACGGATGTGCTTTATGCTCTCGGTGGTACCGAATTATGTGGTGTTATTTATTGTGCCTTAGGTAAATATCCAGGACCTGCTTCTCAAGAAAATCGTGCCAATTCAGTCGCGGCGATGCAACGCTTAGCGGATTACGCGGCCGATAAAGGCATTAATATCGATCTGGAAGTGGTGAATCGTTATGAAACCAATATTATGAATACGGGTCTCGAAGGTCTGGCGTTTTTGGATGCAGTGAATCGCCCCAATGCCTATTTGCATCTGGATACTTATCATATGCATATTGAAGAAGATGGCATGGCGAAATCGGTTTTGGCCGCGAAAGATCGGCTAGGCTACGTGCACATCGGTGAAAGCCACCGCGGCTATCTGGGTACGGGGAATGTCAATTTCGAGGCGTTTTTCGCGGCGCTCAAACAAATTAATTATCAAGGGCCCATGACCTTTGAATCCTTTTCTTCCCGCGTGGTCGATCCCAAGCTTTCTAATACTTTGTGCGTGTGGCGCAATCTGTGGGAAGACTCGGATGACTTGGCCACGACGGCGCTGCAATTTATCAAGGCCCGGTACTAAGTGATGACTCAGCACGCGATTATTTATCTACACGGCTTTAATTCTGCTTCTCTCGATCGAGAAGGCAAGTTATTGACCAGGAAATCTAAGCTATTGGTCTTGCAAGAATTTTGTACGCAAAATGCTGTAGTCTTACACACCCCCAATGTGGATTATCGTGACTTTGAAAAACTCATCGCAGATAGCTTATTGGCCTGGAAGCAATTTGTGGAATTAGGCTATCAAGTCACCTTGATGGGCTCGTCCATGGGCGGCTTTAGTAGTGAATATCTGGCGCTCAAAACTGGCTGTCCTGCAATTATGATTAACCCTGCGATCAGCCCAAGCAGCCTATTGCCGTATTTTTTGGGAACGAATAGCAACCCAGATACCGGACTGGTGTATGCTTGGGAGCCGCAGCACTGCCAACAGTATGTTCCGTTTGAGCAAGAAATCAGCGACAATTTTTTAAACATCAAACGCACGCTTTTGCTAGATCGTGCCGACGAGTTACTCGATACCGCTAACACCATTGCCAAATACCAAGCAAGCAGTGAAATAGTCGCATTTGATGGCGGCTCACATAGTTTTGAACACATGCAAGAAGCGCTGGCGCATATTGCGCCAGTGATTCTGAGGTAAGTGTTCTAGTCAAAGTTGGGTTGAACAGCGTGAAACCCAACATTCGAAGCCTAAGCCATTCGACAGGCTCATGGCGAACGTAATATTTTATTACCCTACAAATGAAGTTTGACTGAGTACTAGGTTAATAGCCATCAAGCAGAGCCTGACAACAAAGAATATTATGCAGTTGATTTACTGCTGTATTTATTTAGCTAGGTTGTCGGGTTAGGTGCGCGGGTAAATTCAATGCGTATGTAAAATGGGTGTGAGCGCACCCAACCCGACCTACGGAATCCTGACAAATTTCATTGCGCATAAAAAACAGTAGGTCGGGTTAGCACCGCGTAACCCGACAGCATAAACGACTCCATTGTCAGCAATTCTCATTATGCGAATGCAATAAAATCAATAATGAGAATTGCTATAGTATTCTGCAGCGTATCACACACGACTGAATTTTGCTTTTCATCGCACCACGTTTAACCCCGCTCAAAAAAAATTTTAAAAAAATCCTCCAAACCCTAAAAATTGTACACAGAACTGTACAACCTCAATGTTATGATATGGAGAATATCTAACAAATCCAAAATAACTATATGTAAATCAATAATATATAAATTTTTTAATTTACAAGCGGCGTTAGACAATTTTCGCACCCGCAGCCCCAAACAGTACTTTTGTACTATCGGCTATATGACATCTGTAGGGTTGCAGAGAAAAAATCTAGTCCGTAGAATGCCGCTAACGCCAAGACTGCTTGCTTAATGTAAACCATTAAAGTTGTTGTTAGTCTTGCAAAACATTGCAGCTAAGCCGGAATAGACTACGCACTCTGAGGTAAGGTTAAGTCTTCTACCCTTGCTAAA
Source organism: Methylococcaceae bacterium (assembly GCA_005779525.1). Taxonomy (GTDB): domain Bacteria; phylum Pseudomonadota; class Gammaproteobacteria; order Methylococcales; family Methylomonadaceae; genus SXIZ01. Next base: position 2,556 of record SXIZ01000098.1, on the reverse strand, counting down.
CAGAGGCGGATTGCAGCACATTAAACTAAACACTAATGGAAACTAAAAAACCTAGGCCCCTGCTGCCCGCATCGGCCCGCAATAACAACCAACACCACGCTAAAGCCATCACCACCTTGAGTAAACGTATGCTAAAAATTAACAATCTACTGAAAATACTGCCCCTATTTTTGTGGTTACTGCACAGTCCGGCTTATGCCGCCAGTTTACTTGAGCGTATTACCCAATGGGGGAATGGCACCAGCACGCTAAACCAACCCGCCTCCGCCACTTTTCGTGGCGGCGTGACGGCGGATAACGGCAAGACGTTTGCCAGCAGTTTTGATTCCCAGCAAAAACTGGATGTACTCGCTGATTTGCAACCCGCCCCCGAACATCAGGGCAAACTTGCCCACCTGTATCTGGTCGCTAAACACAATAACGACTGGTATATGAAAAACAGCCAGGGCGAATGGCGACCCTGGGACTACCAACTTAAAACGTTGGTACCTCATACTTCCGAGCGCAAAGTCTTACAGAGTTTAGAGAGTATTATTGTGCAAAAGCAACTCAGCAACTTGACAGGTGAGTTTCAGATTTTCGTGGGTTATCAGGTGGATCAAGAGATTTATTACAATCTGCTGCCGATAAAATTCAGCGTTATCCGTAATGACAAGCCTGCAGCCAATGGACCTGTGGTCGCTACTCCTAAAAATACTGCGCCGCTTGCCGATGCCGGTAACTATAAAGATGTCAACGAAGGCACACCAGTAACTTTAGACGCCAGCAACAGCCGTGATCCAGACGGTAGCATCGTAAGTTATCACTGGGAGCAAATCAAAGGCACCCCTGTCAACTTAAACAATGCCAATAGCGCTAAACCCAGCTTTGTCGCCCCCGAAGTCAATCGCGCTATCGATCTGCAATTTAAACTTACCGTGACCGATAATCAGGGCGCTATCGCCACTAGCACCGTAGATGTCACCGTCAGGGATGTTCCGGTGGTCGATCCTCAGGTGATTACTGATTTTGTGCCTAATCCCGTGCCGACCTGTAATGCCAATCAGGTATTGACCAATGGGGTATGTGAGACGTCTATTCCCGTGTGCGTGGGTTCGCAGGTTTTACAGGGTGGGGTGTGTGTTAATCCGGCACCTGTGTGTATTGCGCCGCAGGTTTTACAAAATGGTGTGTGCGTTAGTGTTACTACACCATTAGCAAAATTACTATCACAGCAATTTGTAGAATTAAGAGGACGTTCGGGACACCAAGGCTACTTCCCATTGTTCAGCAGCCCTAATGCAGGTCCTGCGAAATTGCAGATTGAAACCAGTCTGAATACCCAAAACTTAAGCCTCAATATATTGACGTCGTCTGGGAACACCAACGTCACGCCGACTAAGTCTTCTGTTACAGACAGTAATATTCTATGGGAAGCTGATCCGAACTTGCCGTCCAGTGCCTTTAAGTTACGTTATACCCTAAGCAATGCTGAAGGAGGGGTTACAACCTTCGATTCGGATACCATCACGCCGCGCACTTACAGTTTGACGCTGTCCTTAGTCGATGACCATTCGTTTTCACCGGGCGACAATAAAGCTAATTTAACAATCACTAATCATAGTATAAAAGAAGCGCCATTCGAAATTTCGCTAAATGGCAGCGAAATTTATATGTTGAATCAAGTCTTCAGCAAAACTAGCACCATACCTGCCAATACCGCTCAAAGTTTGGATATACCGATACGCATACCGAAAGCAATTAGCAGCCATACCTTAACCCTGACGGCTAATGTGAAAGAGCTAAGCTCCAATAGCACGGAAACCGCTAAATTAGATGTGCTGGTCGTGGGTGCGCCCTTGACGTTGAATGATGCAGAATCGCAATTGATTTTTAATCCAGGAAATTGCAAGCCTTTAGACCGCAGTCAATCGCAACTAACTATTATGCTTGCCGGAACCAGTCACCTTGATGTCAATGATATTAATTTAGATAGCGTCAAAATTATTGGTAGCCAAATACAACCAATGCAAATTGAGCTGATTGATGCTGGAACTACGCCGAATAAAGCCTGTAGCCAACAGCAATCGGATGGTAAAACAGATTTAGTCATCACCTACGCAATGCAGGATATTTTGAAACTGAATACCAGCAACCAAGGCATTTATATTTCTGTTTTATATTTTACTAAAAACGGTATGCGTTACAACCATACTGGCATTTTGGTTTTTCCATAGGATTTTACAATGAGAAATAATATGAAAAATAAAGTTGAAATCAAGCAAATAAAGATTATTTTCAATTTAAACTAGTCAAAATTTGAGAATTGAAAGCTTAAAAAATGTTTTTGTGGGTCTTGAAAAACAGTTGGAAATTTTAGACTAATTCAATCAAGATAATCTGTCAGTGAATCGTTTCATTTTGTCTTTTCTTCTGAAAACTATGAATGTTTTGGAGAGATATTAACACTGGGAGAGAAAGCTTTCTTCAAGGTGAATGAGTTCAGCCTATTTTTTCTGTCTCACATGTTTGTGGAAAGTTTCAGTCGTCCTGTATGTTCCCTGTTATACAACATTC
>SXIZ01000097.1 GCA_005779525.1 Methylococcaceae bacterium | reverse complement strand
TTGCCTGGATAACCTTCAGCGTATTTGTTAGTTAACACGGTGCCTTGGGCTTCTAGAACGCGGGGGCTGGTATAGTTTTCAGAAGCGATTAATTCGATATGGTCTTCCTGACGTTGACGTTCTTCGTTGAGCGCTGCACTCAGTTCCGAATCGAATCCGGCAATGGTCATGGATTGTTTAAACATAGTATTCTCCTGAAAAAAAATTTTTTATCGATAACACGAATGCAATCACTTCCAAAACAACTACAGCATTTTGAGATGTCTTCATGGCTCGCACTCTGGCGCATAGCCTGCCCAGAAAGGGTTTAGCCCATACCGAAGATATCCCGCACAATGCCTGCATTTTACAAAGTAAAAAATTCATGTTCCTAAGCCAACGGGTGCATCAGTAGAATCAGCAAATCGGCCACATTCGTACCCGTAGCGCCCGTTTCAAGTAAATCATTCGCGCTTTTTAAGGCGGTATAAGAGTCGTTAGCGTGTAATAAAGCTTCAGGATTTAATCCTTGAGCCCGAATTCGAGTAAGGGTATTGCCATCAATTAAGCCCCCGGCGGCAGTGGTCGGGCCATCACGCCCATCGGTCCCGCCAGAAAGTAGCACCCAACATTTGGGAATCTCCAGCTTTTCCGCTTCCAGGGCAAAAGCCAGCGCAAGTTCCTGATTGCGCCCCCCCTTGCCTTTCCCCGTTAAGGTCACGGTACTCTCCCCGCCCCCTAAAATCGCTATCGGCGAGTTCACTCCCGTCAACCAACATTGTTGTGCATAAATTGCGAGTTGGGCAGCAACTTTACGTGCTTCACCGGAAAAATGCGTGTTAAAAACCTGACTTTGAAAACTTCTTGCCTGTGCGTCTTTAATAATGGCATTCAAACTGATACGGTTACTGCCGCATAAGGTATAAAACGTGTTTGAAAAAAACTTCTCACTGGCTTTGGGGGTTTCAGGCAATTCACCCGCTTGCCCAGCTGAAAATAGACTACGCACACTCGCGGGTACCGCGTCCCACAATTTAAAATGCTGTAAAATCTTGATAGCATCTGTATAAGTCGTCTCGTCTGGCACCGTCGGGCCGCTGGCAATGGCACTGACTTCATCGCCGATAACATCAGATAGGATAATGGCATGTAAATCCGCTGGCGCGGCTAATTTTGCAAGCCTTCCCCCCTTGAGGTTGGAGAGATGTTTGCGCACACAGTTAATCTGATTGATATTCGCACCCGAAGCAAGTAACAAGTCGGTCGTTTGGATTTTGTCTTCCAAGGTGATCCCGTCCATCGGGGCGGGTAACAAGGCCGAAGCCCCGCCTGAGATCAAGGTTAAGACCAATTCTCCCCGACCCGCACTTGCGGCTTTATCGGCAATCAGTTGCGCTGCTTGCAAACCCGCGCTATCGGGCAGCGGGTGCCCAGCCCCATACACATCGAAGCCTTCCACGGGCACAACATTTTCATAATTGGTGACCGCAATTCCACGACCTGCAAACCATTCAGCAGGGATAATTTCACGCGCCACTTTCGCCATGCTACATGCCGCTTTACCAAATGCCAGCACATGAATCAACGGCCAATGCCCCAGGCGACTAGGATTGCCACTGGTTAAACTCAGCAGAATTTCTAGGTGATAATCCCCTGAAATCAAAATATTTTTCACAGATTGCTGCGGGTCAGCTGCGGCAATACCGGTCTCAAAAATCAAGCAGGCTTGATCTCGAAGCTCACAGGTAATGACGTTATTTAGCTCGAACATAGTCGGAAATTATTCTTTGGCCATGGCTTTAGCTAGCTCAAAAATAGCTTCAGCATCAAAAACTTGTTTGTTATCTTCAAACAATTTTGCCACGCACGCACGGTGCACAGCAAGTTTTAGTGCGCCAAAGCCTAGGGCTCCCCACACAATCTTGCCATGACGCTCAACACCTTTGTCCAGCATATCGGTTCCCCCTATTCCTAAGGGTGGCGTGGTATTGGCATCGGCTAATAACTCAATATTTGGATTATTTTGCCAATGTTCGGCTTTCAACAGCTCTACCCCGGCGGCCCCAGTAGTAAATACAATCTGCGCATCTTTGACGGCATCGCCACGCGCGTCACTATCAGAGGCTTCTATGGGCGTTAAATCCACGCCAAAACGTTCTTTCATCGCAAAGCAGGCCTCTTCCGCGGTAAAAATATGCCGCGAAGTAATTGTGACATCCGCTCCCTCTAACGCCAACATCACCGCCGCCCGTTGTCCTACGGGTCCTGTGCCACCCAGGACGACCGCTTTTTTTCCAGCTAGCGAGCCACTCAAGGCAAGCTTAGCAACGCCAGCCGCCGCTGTCGTGTTACAGCCATTGCTATCGAGCATCACCGACACTTGAAAGCCCATAAAAAAGCGTTTTTGCACCGCGGCTAATAAATTTTGACCTGCTTGTACATTGCTGCCGCCGACAAAAATAGCGGTATATTTTTTATCCTTAGGCGCACGAGTAAAAATCGTGCCATCGACTAAAGGTCCTAAATTATCCGGGGTGACATTAGCGAGTCCGATAACATGATCTGCTCCACCATCATAGGCCACCACGGTATCAAATGTTGATGGATAAGCGTCGGTATCAAGTTGGAATAACAGTTTTTGCATTACTTAACCTTAAAAAACGTTTATAAATCGCTTTGCTAGCTCAGTTGCTTACAGGGCATTAGGCGGCATTATAGCCGATCAAAAAAGCATTGTTATTTTTATCCGTGGAAATTGTGGCTGAGATTCTGTTTTTGGCAACTTCCGCTAAAGATGCTATTGTTATGCTTTTAAGGTGCTCTCAAGCTTCACTTTGCAACAGTGCTCGTAGCGCACGACACTGCTAAATACGTACTCTGGCGAGAAGGAAATTTTCATGAAAACCCCCATTGATGTCGCAGTGACTGGTGCCGCTGGTCAAATTAGCTATTCTTTACTTTTTCGCTTAGCGGCGGGTAATTTCCTGGGGCCAGATCAACCTATTATCTTGCATTTACTAGAGATTCCATCGGCCATCAGCGCCATGCGCGGCATGCTAATGGAATTAAACGATTGCGCTTCGCCCTTATTACACCGCATCGAAATTACGGATGATCCTAGAGTGGCGTTTAAAAATGTCGATTATGCGTTCCTGATAGGGGCTCGCCCGCGCACCGCCGGAATGGAACGTCGCGATCTGTTGGAATGCAACGCCAAAATTTTTGCCGCCCAAGGCCAGGCTTTAAATGATGTTGCCAGTCGTAATGTCAAAGTGTTGGTGACCGGAAATCCCGCAAATACCAATGCCCTGATAGCGATTAATAATGCACCTGATTTAAGCCCAGCCAATTTTTCGGCCATGACCCGTTTAGATCACAATCGGGCAATTGCGCAGTTAGCGGAGAAATGTGGGGTATTACCTTCGGATGTTAAAAATATGACCATCTGGGGCAATCATGCACCTTCGCAATATCCTGACATCCACCATGCCAAAGTCAAAGGTTTAGATGCCTTATCGCTGGTCGATCAAGCGTGGTTTGAAGATGACTTTATTCCTACCGTGCAGCAGCGTGGCGCCCAAATCATTGAAATGCGCGGTCAATCAAGTGCTGGCTCTGCCGCGAATGCTGCCATTGATCAAATGCGCACCTGGGTCTTTGGCACTGCACCCGGAGATTGGGTCAGTATGGCGGTGTGTAGCGATGGCAGTTACGGCATCCAAAAAGGCTTGGTCTACTCATTTCCAGTGACGGTTACCGACGGAGTAGTCAGCATTGTGCAGGATTTACCCATCAATAGCTTTAGCGCTGAACATCTGAAAGTCACTGAAAATGAATTAAAAGAAGAACGGGAAGCGGTAAAGCATTTATTTGTAAAATAGCCTTGTCAAAATGCAATTTCCCTGGTTAAAAAAATATCTTTGTTAGGAAAATAATAGTTTTAGGTTACAATACGAAGTTTTTTAACCTGATTAGAAAAGTGGCTGGCTTTAAGCTATATTTTAGACGCAGTCACTGAGTTAGAACTAAAAGCACCAGTTGAAATGCCTGCCTTATTTCTAATTTAATAAACGATTGCTTTCAAAAGTAATCACTAAGAAAGTTTTTTACGCTTAAGCTTAACTTTTAGAGTACAAACATGACAGATCTATCGCATTACAGAAACATCGGTATCTTCGCGCACGTTGATGCGGGTAAAACAACCACTACCGAGCGGATTTTAAAACTGACCGGTAAAATTCATAAAATTGGCGAAGTACATGACGGTGCTGCGACTACCGATTTCATGGTGCAGGAGCAAGAGCGCGGTATTACGATTCAATCCGCTGCAACCACCTGTTTCTGGAAAGACCACCGTTTCAATATTATCGATACTCCTGGTCACGTTGACTTTACTATTGAAGTTTATCGTTCACTAAAAGTATTAGACGGTGGTATTGGGGTATTCTGCGGTTCAGGCGGGGTGGAACCACAATCAGAAACCAACTGGCGCTATGCGAACGACTCTGAAGTTTCGCGCGTAATCTATATCAACAAATTAGACCGTATCGGTGCAGACTTCTACCGCGTGGTCAAACAAGTTGAAGACGTGTTGGGCGCAAATCCAATCGTCATGACTTTACCTATCGGTACTGAAGACCAATTCGTCGGCGTAGTCGATTTATTAACCCGTAAAGCGTGGGTGTGGGATAACTCTGGCGATCCAATGAAATACGAAATTCAAGACGTTCCAGCCGACATGGTGGAATTAGTCGAAAAATGGCGTGCAGAATTGATTGAAAAAGCAGTTGAGCAAGACGACGACGTGATGAGCAACTACTTAGACGGTATCGAGCCAGACATCGATACCATCAAACGTTGCATCCGTAAAGGTACGATTAACTTAGCGTTCTTCCCAACTTTCTGCGGCTCATCTTTCAAAAACAAAGGTGTGCAATTAGTATTGGACGGCGTAGTAGATTACTTACCTAATCCAACTGAAGTTAAACCACAACCTGAAGTTGACTTAGAAGGTAAACCTACAGGTACTTTCGCAGAAGTTGACCCAGAAAAACCACTACGTGCTTTAGCGTTCAAAATTATGGACGACCGTTTTGGTGCGTTGACGTTCTTGCGTATTTACTCCGGTAAATTAGAAAAAGGCACTAACCTATTAAATACTTTTACGGGTAAAACTGAGCGTATTGGCCGTATCGTAGAAATGCATGCTGATTCTCGCGAAGAGATCGAATCTGCACAAGCTGGCGACATCGTTGCCGTATTGGGTATGAAAAACGTGCAAACAGGTCACACCTTATGCGATCCAAAATTCCCTGCGACTCTAGAGCCCATGATCTTCCCAGATCCTGTAATCTCGATTGCAGTATCACCTAAAGATAAAGCCGCTTCTGAAAAATTGGGCGTGGCGATCGGTAAAATGATCCAAGAAGATCCATCGTTCCGCGTTGAAACTGACGAAGACAGTGGCGAAACCATTCTGAAAGGTATGGGTGAGTTACACTTAGATATTAAAGTGGATATTTTAAAACGTACCCACGGCGTAGAAGTTATCGTGGGTAAACCACAAGTAGCTTACCGCGAAACGATTACACGTCGCGTTGAAGACAGCTACACCCACAAAAAACAATCAGGTGGTTCTGGACAATACGGTAAAATCGATTACGTGATCGAGCCAGGCGAGCCAGGTTCAGGTTTTGTGTTCGAATCTGCAGTAACCGGTGGTAACGTTCCTAGAGAATACTGGCCAGCCGTTGAAAAAGGCTTTAAAGGCAGCATCGACAAAGGCGTATTAGCGGGCTTCCCTTGCTTAGACTTCAAAGTCATCTTGACTGACGGTGCATTCCACGCGGTTGACTCCTCGGCGATTGCGTTTGAGATCGCAGCACGTGCGGCGTATCGCCAATCAGTGCCAAAAGCGGGTCCGCAATTGTTAGAACCGATCATGAAAGTTGACGTATTTACACCCGATGCACACGTCGGTGATGTGATTGGTGACCTTAACCGTCGCCGTGGTATGATCAAATCTCAAGATGCAGGCGTCACTGGCGTACGTATCAAAGCAGACGTGCCATTAAGCGATATGTTTGGTTATATCGGTGACTTACGTACGATGACTTCAGGTCGTGGACAATTCTCTATGGAATTCTCACATTACTTACCTTGCCCTAAAAACGTAGCGGAAGAAGTGATTAAAGAAGTACAAGAACGCGAAAAAGCTAAAAACAAATACTTGTTTGCACGTTAGCTAAAACAAAAATCCCGGAAGGTTCGCCGACCGGGATTTTTTTTGTGTGGGGTTTTGGTTTTACAAGCTTAATGTAAGGTTGCTAAGTAGTCAGTCACTATAT